>JBBSVG010000250.1:0-5076 GCA_038233775.1 Bacteroidota bacterium
CACCGACCGGCGCCGATACATCCAGGAGCGCTCCGAATGGCACGACAGCTTGACCTACGACGAGCAAGCCGCCGCCCTCGACGATGCCCTGACCATCGCCCGGCAGCGCGACCGCGACAGCGGCCCCACGGTCTCGACGATCAGCGACGATCTCACCGCCAACCGGCACCAGTGGTTTCGGATCGAGCGGTTTCGCATCCTGCACCCGGAGAAAATGCCATGACGACCCACCCGACGCTGGCCACGCCGACACCGCCGCCCCGCTGCTTCCACCACCCCGACCGGCTGGCGACGCACTACGCTTTCAACGCCGAATCCTTCGGACCCGTCTGCGCCCGCTGCGCCGATCTCGCCGACGGCTACGGCATCCTGACCGAACCCATCGACGATCCCGACGACGATCCTGACCCCGACGGCCCGACCGGCGGCGACCTCACCGACCGCCCGACCGACGACGACCTCGACTGCCTCTTCGCCAACTGATCCACCACCACCCTTCACCGCCACCCGCCGACCATGCGCCACCCCGCCGCTGCCGCCCTGCCCTCGCTCCTTCCCGCCGCCCCGACCGGTCTCGACCCGACCGGCCCCGCGCCCTCGACCGTACGGTCCCTCTCGACCGCTCCGCTTCCCCGACCCCGGCACCGCTGCCGCTGCCGCTGACCCGCACCGGCGCCCGCCCGTTCTCCGCTGACCGCCACCGGTAGAGCCGGGGGAGGAGCGTCATCCCCTTGCCCTGACCCTCGTCCCGAGCCCTCACAGGCGAGCCAGCCGCACGCCCCAACGCACAAAAACGGGACACTTTGCCGACTGTTTCGCAGACGGGCGGGGTGTTAATAACAGAAGTTATTGTCACCCCATTTCCAGCAAAAAACCCACTCAGACCATGCAGAAACGCCGATTCACCCCACCGGGGTTTGCCTCGCCGGGGGCACCGGGGTATCATGGGGGCGTCGCGTCGTGTCTCGCTCGCTGGCTTGACGATGACCGGCCCCACTTCACGTCCGACCGACCAACCGACGTTCCTTCCGCTGACCGCTCGACATCCGCCACCCGGAGCCCGATGCACGACGCCCCGACCCTGCACACCGCCCCGACGACCACGCCGACGGCCACGCCGACGGGCGCCGGTCTGGACTGGACCCTGACGGTCGATCACTTCATGACCGACATGGAGTTCACCCGACAGGCCAGCCCACATACGCTGACCGCCTACCGGGCCGACCTGATCATTCTCAGGACGTGGCTTGCGACGGTCGGGGTGGACCTAACGGCCATGCGGCCCCGGCACGCGACGGACTACGTCCAGTACTTGGCGAAGCAGCACGCCGAGGCCACCGTTGGCCGCCGGGTCGCCTCAGCCCGCTCGTTCTGCCGGCATCTGGTCGGGATCGAGGTGCTGCTGACCGACCCGTTCGCGGTCGTCCGCAAGCCGAAGGTCGATCCGATGCGCAACTCGGACGACTATCTCAGCGAGTGCGACGTCGAGGCGATCTTCGGGAATCTGAACCGACGGATCATCGCTGCGATGAAGCGGCGAGAGCACAAGGCCGTCGCCGTGCTGGTCCGCGACCGGGCGATCTTGGCGCTGATGTTCACCTCGGGTTGCCGACGGGCCGAGGTCCACGGGCTCTCGCTCGACAGCTTCATCCAGTCGGGCGGCTCAGCGTCGATTCGGGTGCTTGGCAAGGGGCGGAAGCTGCGGACGTTGCCGCTGACGACGACCACGGTCGAGGCCATCTCGGATTGGATGGACATTCGGGCGCGGCTGACGGCGGAGCTGCCGACGCCGGACGCGAAGGCGCTCTGGATCAACACGTCAGACGGCGCGATGCTCAGTTATTCGAGCTTCAACGACGTGTTCGAGCGGGTCAATCAGCGCGTCCCGCTGGCCCGTCCGGCACACGCTCACATCACCCGCCACACCGCCGCGACGCACATCGTCCACAGCTCGGGCAACCTGATCGCCGCCCAACAGCTCCTCGGGCATTCTATCGTCTCGACGACACAGATCTACGTCGGCCGGGACGACTCCGGCATCCGTCGGGCACTGGCATCGAGCCGGGCCGGCGATTGGGTCAACACGGGCGGAAAAGCGGTGCGGCTCGTCTTCGCAAAAGCACGGGGCGTCACGGCTGCAGTCGCCGTTTTCGCCGCCGGTCTGCTGCTCGACGGCCTTGCTGACGGCGTTCAGATGCTCACCGAAGCGCTCGCCGGGGGACTGGTATGAACGCCCGCCACGTCCTCGTCGTCGGTGCGGCCTGCTTGCTCGCCACGGTCACGCAGCCGGGGTGCTCACTCCCGACCGGTGCCGAAACCGAGTTGGTCAAGTCGCTCAACTGGTCCCCGTCGGCGTTCAACCCGTTCGTCTCGATCTCGTCCTTGCGCTACACGCTGTCCGATCCGGCGACCGTGTCCGTCCGCATCGTCGCGGTCGATTCATCGGGGACGAAGGGGCTGGTCTTCACCCTCGCCGACGCCGAACTCCAGACCGAGGGCAGCCACGCGCTGTCGTGGAAGGGCATCGGCACGACGGGGACGTTCATTCCCCAAGGGCGCTACACCGCCGAGCTTCGGGCGACGCCGCTCAGGATCGGCCAAAGTTCACCTGTTCACCATGCCGATTGATGTCTTTTACGAGTAACGCTTCAACCGCTTGATCGGGGGAGTTTTCCAGGCTGACCCCGCCCAAGCACGCTGCACCAATCACACAACCACACGGCAGGGCGCCAAGCGGCGTGCTGCTGACCAACCGGAGTCGTCCCGATGCTGCTGCTCAAGCTGCTTATCGCCCTGCTGTCGTTCGGCCCGACGCCCGTCGGTGCCCTCAACGTCGCCGCCGTCACCACGACGGAAGAACTCGCGCCCGGCGACGACTGCGTCTGCCCGCACGGCTACCGCAACCCGTGGGACTGCTTCGTCTGCGGCTCCGAGCTGTCCGGCGGTCCGCGTAACTGACCGAGCCCCAGCCACCCCGAGCCGCCCAGCCACCATGACCACCACCGAAGTCGTCCGCATTGCCCGCCTGTTCCGTCACCACCGACGGGAAACGGCCTGTCTCACCCTTGCCGGCTTCCTGTTGGCGCTCACCGCCTTTTTCGGGTGCGCCGATGCGCCCGTCTCACCGGTTCGCGGTGCTGACGGGCAGCGGGACACGACCACGGCGGTCTTGACGGGGGAGGGCGCTTGGGCGGCGCTGGTCGAGGCCGGAGCGACCCCAGCCCAACCGGCGGTGGACGAGATCGACGAGGTCGCCGACACGCTCAGCGTGACGAGCTGGCCCCGGTCGGCCGGGCTCTACGGCGTCGAGTGGCGCATCAAGTTCACCGACGGACCCGCTGGCCCGCTGCTGCGCTACGAGATCCACCGCAAGTGCGGCGTTCCGTACAGCCAGAACACGTTCGTCGGGCGACTCGAAACCGAGCGGCTGAAGTTCGACACCGAGGCCGATTACGCGGCCGGGCGCTGGCGCCGACGCTACGCAACCCGCGTCGATGGCGGCGCCTTCCCCGAGGGCGGCGGCGATCCGGTCGGGCGCCGTCCCGAGGTCAACGAATACTGGCTGACGACCACCTCGACGCGGAACCTGCAGACCGACCATGTCACCAGCACGACCGAGAAAATCAGCGTGCGCGGCGACCGGGTCCGCACCTCCAGCGAGTGGAGACTCCGCGACGCCGACTGGCGCAGTTCACCGGCGACCGGGGCCACCGTCCGCGAACCGGCCGGAACGCTCCTCACCCAAACGACGACGCGACGGGTCGGGTGGGACGCCGATCAGGCCGCCGCTGCTGTCTGGAACGGGTACAGCGAGGCGACCAACGGCCCCGAGTTCGTCCATGCCCCGCAGATCGTCGGGCACCGGGACTTCCGCACCACCGACGCCGTCAGCCGCTACCCGGTCGAGACGACGCGCCATCTCTCCGGTGGCGACAGTCACAGCGACGGCAATCCGTCCGACGTCATCCAGTCGGACGGGCTGGTCGAGTGGCGCTATCTGACCGCCTCGACGGCCACCGCAGCGGGACCGGCAGCGGTCAACAGCTACACCACCGATGGGTGGTACAGCCACACGCTGACCACGATCCACCGCTTCCGGGGACTGTCGGACGGATCGGTCACCGAGACCACCGAGACGGAAACGGACGGCTGGAATCGCATCAACGGGGTGCCGCAATGAAGCCACTCAGCCCCGCCACCCGGCAATCGGTCCGCCGCTACGTCGCCGACCTGATCGTCGCCATCGGCCTTGTCTGCCTGTCGATGCTCGGCGCGATTGCCCTCTCACACCTCATCGCCGGGTGCCGCCCACCGACCGGACCCGACGGCGGCGGCTTCACCGACGAGCTGCGGCCGTTCACCGAGGCCGAACTGTCGGAGGTGATCGCGGACATCGACGAAACCGCCGACCTCGAGTTGCTCGCCGCCGAGGAGGACGCGACCCTTTCCGTGCGCCCGGCACCGACCCAACCGCCCCCCACCGGGGGGCTCCCGGCCTCGCCTTCGGTATCGGACCGATACCGAAGTGGGGGGCGTCGTGTCGTGTCGTCGGGCCGTCTGACCGCTACCGGCGGACGCTCGCCGATGATGCCGGACATGATCGACACGACGTTCTACTACGGCCGGACGGTCACTTGGGCGGGCTACAATGGCGGCGCGCCGGTCGGGCAGATCGTGACGGAGCGGTTCACCCGACCCCGTGGCATCCCGACGTGGAGCCGGAACGTCCGCTTCGGACTGGCTGACGGGTCGGTGTACAGCCGCACCAGCCGGTTCGGGACGTGGCAGCGGTTCATCGCCGAGGAAACCGTCGAGCGGCCCCGGTTTGCCCTCAGTTCGACGCTGATCGTCACGTCGGCCGGTCCCGGCATCACCGACCAAGACGCCACCATCGAGGTCGAGCGGACGACCCAGCTTGGCCGCATCCGCTCCCGGATCGCCCGACCGGTCGAAACACTCTCGACCGACGAGCGCGACCCGTCCCGCTTCATCCGCCGCGTCCGGCAGGGTGTCGCGGGCGAGATCCGGACGCGCTATTACCGCGCAAATGGCTCCATCGAGCACGACGTCTACACG
>JBBSVG010000251.1:0-5055 GCA_038233775.1 Bacteroidota bacterium
CACGGCGACCTTCGGGCGCGGCGGCAGCTGCGACACGCTGCCCAGCAGCGGGAGCGGGAGCGGGAGCCAGGACGTGTTCGTGGCCCGCTACGCGCCGAACGGGACGCTCATCAGCGCGGTGCAGGCGGGTGGACCGAGTGCCGACGTCAGCTTTGGCATCGCGACCGACGGCAGTGGCAATGCGGTCGTGACGGGTTACTTCCGGGGCACGGCGACCTTCGGCAGCGGAGGCAGCGCCGTCACGCTGACCAGCAGCGGGAGCGCGGACGTGTTCGTGGCCCGCTACGCGCCAGACGGGACGCTGCTCAGCGCCGTCAAGGCGGGTGGACCGGGGGGCGACATCGGCTATGGCATCGCGACCGACGGCAGTGGCAATGCGGTCGTGACCGGCTCCGTCGTAGGCACGGCGACCTTCGGCAGCGGCGGCAGCGCCGTCACGCTGACCAGCAGCGGGAGCGATGACGTGTTCGTGGCCCGCTACGCGCCGGACGGGACGCTCATCAGCGCGGTGCGGGCGGGTGGACTGAGTAACGATGAAGGCAATGGCGTGGCGACCGACGGCAGTGGCAATGCGGTCGTGACCGGCTCCTTCGCTGGCACGGCGACGTTCGGCAGCGGCGGCAGCGCCGTGACGCTGACCAGCAGCGGGAGCGATGACGTGTTCGTGGCCCGCTACGCGCTGACCGCCGACGCGCCGCTGCCAGTTGAACTCTCGTCGTTCAACGGCTCGAGCAAGAACGCCGAAGTCGCGCTCTCGTGGAGCACGGCGACGGAAACCGACAACGCGGGCTTCATCGTGCTGCGGAACGGCGTCGAGATCGCCAGTTACCGGACGCTCGCCACCTTGCGCGGCAAGGGGACGACGGCCAACCGGTCGGCCTACGGCTACACCGACGCCCGCGTTCAGCCGGGCGCGTCGTACCGCTACACGCTTCGCTCGGTCGATGTCTCGGGCGAGATTCACACCTACGCCCGCTCGGTTGCCGTGACGGTCGAGGCTGCCGCCGTCGCGCCGCAAGCCTTCCGCTTGCTCTCGGCCGCGCCGAACCCGTTCAACCCGGCGACGACGATCCGGTTCGATCTGCCGGAAGCCGCCACCGTTCAGGCGACGCTGTTCGACGCGCTCGGCCAGTCGGTCCGCACGGTCAGCGGTTCGTTCTCGGCCGGAGCGAACCAAGCGCTGGCGCTCGACGCCTCGGGTCTGCCGAGCGGCGCGTATGTCGTCCGACTCTCGGCCGGAACGCACACCGCGACGGTTCGCGTCATGCTGGCGAAGTAGAATCCATCGGCTCCCTTTTTCACGGGAAAGAGCAGCACCCACGCGCCCCGCCTCTTGTCGTAAGAGGTGGGGCGCTTTTTTTGCGAACCAGAGCGGACTCGACGCAGGCCGAAGGCGCCGCACCAGCAGCCCGAAATTGTTGTCGCTTGGGAGCGAGTTGCCGCGAGTCGGGGTTGATTGGGACGGAACGGCAACCACAGCGGAGGAACGGGCGATGGACGAGCCAATACTCAGGCGAAACAACGTGAAGGTCTCTGGCCGAGCGGGGGCGCAGCCGATGCTCTTCGCCCACGGCTTCGACTGTGATCAGACGATGTGGCGCGCCGTCGCCCCGGCGTTCGAGGCCGATCACCAAGTCGTGCTGTTCGACTACGTCGGCTCCGGCCAGTCCGACCGGAGCGCCTACGATCCGGCCCGCTACTCGTCGCTCGACGGCTATGCACAGGACGTGTTGGAGATCATCGACGCGCTGAATCTGCGGGAGGTCGTCTTCGTCGGCCACTCAGTCGGCGGGATCATCGGGATGCTCGCCTCGATCAAGGCGCCGGAGCGGTTCAGCCAGCTGGTGCTGGTCGGGCCGTCGCCCTGCTACATCAACCACCCACCCGACTACCTCGGCGGGTTCGAGCAAGGCGATCTCGAAGGGTTGCTGGAGCTGATGGAGAAGAACGACCTCGGCTGGGCAAGCTTCTTGGCGCCAGTCGTGATGGGCAACCCCGACCGGCCCGAGCTGGCGGCGGAGCTGCACGGCAGCTTCTGCGCGACCGATCCGACCATCGCCCGGCAGTTCGCCCACGCGACGGTCTTCTCCGACCACCGCCGCGAGGTGTCTCAGGTGACGGTCCCGTCGCTCATCCTTCAACCCAGCGACGACGCCATCGCCCCGGCGACCGTCGGCGACTACCTCCGAAAGCACCTACCGGGCACCACCTTTCAGCCGATGGCGGCCGTCGGGCACTGCCCCCACGTCAGCCACCCGAAGGAGACGGTGCAGCTGATCCAGACCTATTTGAACGAGACACGGGTCCGCCTGTGATCGACCCGCTGCTCGACACGGTGCCGTGTGGCGTGCTGGTCCTGAGCGAGACGGGGCACCTGATCGCCGTCAACCAAACGCTGCTGGATCTCCTCGGCTACGCCCGCGACGAGCTCGTGGGGACGGAGATCGACCTCCTGTTGCCGGTCGCCAGTCGCATCTTCTACCGAACGCACCTCGTGCCGATGCTCCGGCTCCACGGTCGGGTGGACGAGGTCTATCTGACGCTCCGACCCCGTGGGCGCGCCGACCTGCCGGTGCTGCTCAACGCCGTGCGGCGGGAGCGCGACGGCGTTCCCGTCTATGAAGGCATCGTCGTGCCGATGCGCCAGCGGCATCACTACGAAGACGAAATCCTCCAGGCGCGCCGAGCGGCGGAAGCGGCGACGCAGGCCAAGGACGAGTTCCTCGCCGTCGTTTCGCACGAACTGCGGACGCCGCTGACGGCGATCTTGGCTTGGGCGCGGATGCTCAAAGGCGGCAAGTTGAAGGAGAGCGCCGCCACACGAGCGGTGGAGATCATCGAGCGGAGCGCCGTGACTCAGGCGCAGTTGATCGAGGACCTGCTCGACTTCTCCCGCATCGCCTCCGGTCGGCTGCGGCTGACGATGGGTCCGGTGGACTTGCGTGAGGTCGCCGAGCACGCCTTGGACATCGTCCGCCTGACCGCTCAGGCCAAAGGCGTGGTCCTCGTCACCGATCTTGCCCTGTCGGTGCCGCCGATCACCGGCGACCCGGAGCGGTTGCAGCAGGTGCTTTGGAACGTGCTCTCCAACGCGGTCAAGTTTACCCCACCCGACGGGCAGGTGACGATGAGCCTGCGCCAGACCGAGCAAACGGTCGAGGTGACGGTGCAGGACACCGGACAGGGCATCGACACGGCGTTTCTGCCCTACGTGTTCGACCGGTTTCGTCAGGCCGACCCGACCGACACCCGCATCCACAGCGGGGTCGGGCTGGGCATGGCGATCACCCGCCACCTGATGGAACTCCACGGCGGAACCGTGCAGGCCGAAAGCGCGGGGACGGGACACGGCACCACCTTCACCCTCCGCTGGCCGCTGCCCATCGATCCGCCCGCCTCCCTGCGCCCATCCCGCTGATCGATGGACTCGCACCGAAGGTGCCTGTGACGGCGACGCTGTTCAACGCGCCGGGGAAGTGCGGTTCTCGGCCAAGACGGCGACGGTTCGGGTCATGCTGGCGAAGCAACCCGCTCCAATCGAAACGCAGCAACGGCGCCCGGTTCAGCGATGAGTCGGGCGCCGTTGTGTTCAAGCAGATCGTCGCTCAGGTTTTCTGCTTCTTCTTCTTGGCCGCTGGAAACAGAATGTTGTTCAGGATCAGTCGGTAGCCGGGCGAGTTCGGGTGCAGCGCAAGGTCGGTCGGCGGATCGTTGACCAGATGCTGATAATCTTCTGGGTCGTGGCCGCCGTAGAAGGTGAACGTGCCGCGACCGAGGTTGCCGTGCAGGTATTTGACTTCGTCGCGACCGACGTTCTCGGCCAGAATCACGACGCTCGGCTTAACCATGCTCTTCTTGAACGCCGTCGTCTGGCCCATGAAACCGTGCACCGTGGCGACGTGGTTCTGCGTCAGCATCGTCGGGACGGGGTCCCACTTGGCCGAAAACTCGAACAGCGAGAAATAATCATTTTCCCCGTCGGCAAACACGGCGTCTTGCGGCGTGACGTCGATGTCGGAGAACTCGTACACAAGCGGGTTCATCTCGAGCGAGAAGTTCTGGAACGCGAGGCTGCGGGTGAAATCGAGCCGGTTCTGCGCACCGGGGTCGATGGGGTCGCCGTCGAACACCTCAGCGGCGATATCGAGCCCTTCGGAAGCGAGCGCGATGTCGTATGAATCGGTCGCCGAGCACATGGCGAACAGAAACCCGCCGTTCATGACGAAGGATTTGATCGTCCGGGCGACGGCTTTTTTCTCCTCCGAGACTTTGCGGAAGCCGAGCTTTCGGGCCAGCGCTTCGGCGGAAAGCTGCTGCTGCTGATACCAACTTGCGTTGCGGTACGAGGCGTAGAACTTCCCGTACTGCCCGGTGAAATCCTCGTGGTGCAGGTGCAGCCAGTCGTAGTCGCGCAGTTTGCCGGTCAGCACTTCCTCGTCGTAGATCTTGTCATACGGCACTTCAGCGTAGGTCAGCGCCATCGTGACCGCGTCATCCCACGGCCGCTTGTCCGGCGGCGTATAGACGGCGATCTTCGGCGCCTTCTCCAGCTTGACGACGTCCATGTTGGCGTCCTCGGCGTTGACCTGAGCGTACACCGCCGCCGCTTGCGAGCCGGAGAGCGCTTCGAAGGTGACGTTGCGAATCCGCATCTCGCGGACCGATTCGTCGGTGTAATCGAGCATGAACGACCCGCCGCGATAGTTCAGCAGCCAATCGACGGTCAGCCCGTGCTCAAGGTTCATGAAGGCGATCCCGTACGCCTTCAAGTGGTTCGTCTGCCGCAGATCCATCGGGACGAGCAGCTTCTGGCCCCACGCGGGCGTGGCGACGAGCAGCAACAGCAACAACGGCAGCAGTCGGCGCATGGCGAGCGGCAATCGGGTTGATGGGAACACCGACCACAGCGGGCAAAGCCGGGACCAACACGACAAAGAGCCGCCCGACGCGATTGGCTGCGTCGGGCGGCTCCCGGTTGATGCGGCCGGACCGGACGATTACCGCTTGCCGGTCACCTTGTCGTAGCCGTAGTGAACGGCGTCCTTGACGTCGTCG
>JBBSVG010000252.1:0-5028 GCA_038233775.1 Bacteroidota bacterium
AAGGTGTTTCTCTTCGTGCTCGCCGCCAGCTTCAACTATGCGCTCCGGTAGGTGGCAACTTGGGTTTCAACTATGCGCTCCGGTAGGTGGCAACTTGGGTTAGCTTACAGCTGACAGCTATCAGCCATCAGCTTACGGCAGAAACGGAAGCGGTCAGCGGTGGAGGCTCCGCTCATGGTTCGACAAGCTCACCACGAACGGAGACCGGCGCTGTCGTACGGCAAGAGCGCCGAGCCGCCTTTCCATCGCCCCTCGTTCATCGCTCGCTTCAGATTCATCAATCCGCGATCATCATTCATCATTCGCCCCCTCATTTCCCCGGATTGAGCAGTTCGAACAGGCCGTTGCCCTTGCGGTCGAGGAAGGTGAACTTGCGGCCCGAGTCGGGTTGGCGCGGGTCGGTGTAGTACCATTCTTCCCGAGCTGGGGCGTTCGGTGGCAGAATCCGCTCGACTCGGGCAGGCTCGCCGTAGAGGATGTAGATCCGGCCGCGATCCGTCCGCCAGCCGACCAGCGAGCCGACGCCGAAGGTGAAGAAGGCGTGGTCGATTCGGCGGTAATACTCGGCCATCAACTCGTTGTACTCGGTGCCCGGCGTCGGGTCTTGCGTCGCCCAGAAGGTGCGGAACTTCCGCTCGCGCGTCGCCCGGTCGCCGCTGTTGATTTCGGAGATGACCTGCGAACTGGCGATGAAGTCAAGCTGCCGAATGCTCAGGTCGAGGTCGTAGAGCGCCAGCGGCAGATCGGCCCAGAACAGTTGAAACCGGGTCTGAACCGTGTCGCGCCGGCCGCCGGCGCTGAGCGCGAGGTCGAGCGTGTACGCGCCGTCGCGCAGCGGCGCCGTGTCGAGATCGAGCAGCGCCAGTCGGGCAATCTGGCCGGTGGCGGTCGGTTGCGGCGTCAGACCGACGCGGTCGGGACCGGCGTGGGTCAGCTCTAAGGTGCCGAACGAGCGGACGCGGGCGTCGCCGCTGCGGAGCGAGTCGCGGCGAACCGGGCTGCCCTCCGGTTTCTCGGGCGTGCCCCGAGTCAGCGTGTAGGACAGCGTGTACGGCGTGGTCGAGTCGGGCAGGGTGAAGGCGACGGCGGCTCGGGACGGGCGACCGAAGTTGACATTGCCGCGCAGGTTGATCGGCGTCAGCTCGTCGCCGGTGCCGGTCGCCTGGAGCATCGCCGGGCGACCGAGCGCGAGGCCGCGAAACGGACGGACGGACACGTCTTTCGTCCCGACCGCTTGCCGCGTGCTCTCGAGATCGCTGACCTCGACGCGGTAGGTGTACGTCCCCGGCGCGACGTCGAACTCGACGGCACCCTGGGCGAACAGGTGCTTGGCGCCGGTCGCTTCGAAGGTCGGCGCGGTGATCGGGCGCCGCCAGACGTTGCGGGCGACGGTCTGCTCGCCGTGCTTCAACTCGACCGTGACTTACGCGTTGGCGATGAACGAGCCGTCGGCCGGGTCAGTCGAGCGGACGAAGGTCAGGTAATCGTATGAAACCTTGATCGGGATGACGAGCCGGACCTTGCTGGTGTCGGGGCTCGGCGCGACGATGGATTCGGCAAAAATCGCTGGCCGCTGCGCCCGACCGACGATCTCCTCGTACCGCGCCTGCGCCGACGCCTTGCCCGCGCCGAGCGCCGGCCCGACGAGCGCCAGTCCGACGAGCCAACCCTTTCGTGCCGCCATGTGCATCCTCTGTCTATGCCGAATGAATGTCCGGCAGCGACAAAAAGCAACATCCGCGCCCGACGGGACCGGCGAGCGGGTGGTCGGCCGATCCACCTTCAGCCATTCGGATAAGCTCGGAAAACATCGATTCTTGACTTGGTCGGTGACAACCCCTATCTTCAAAGTCCCGCCGCCTCGGGCCGTCCACCCACGCCCGCCGCCGTCGCCCTCACGTTGTAGCGTTGGACTCGCGCATCCTCGCAGATCAGAGTCTGGCGCCCTGCCGCTTCATCCTCAACCCAGAGGGTCTCATGCTATCACGTTACACCACGACGCCGGGTTCCCGGTGGCGTTCCTATCTGCTCGCGCTCGGACTCGGGCTGACGGCACTCGCCCGGCCGGCTCAGGCGCAGACGCTGCGCGGCACCGAGGTGCCGACCATCTCCGGCGGCGCCGCTGCGACGATGCACGTTGGGCCGACCATCGATGCGGTGCTGGCCCGGCCGGAAGCCCAGGCCACCATCGTCAAGCCGCTGCGGACCAAAGCGCTGCGGACGATTGAAGCGATCAACTTTAACGGCAGCGCGACCAACTCCGGGTTCTACAACATCCCGCCCGATCCGTCGGGTGCGGCCGGCCCCAACCACGTCGTCAACGTGGTCAACACGTCGATTGAGTGGTTCCGCAAGAGCGACGGCGTGCGCGAGCAGAGCGTCCGGCTCGGCAAGAACAGCACGACGGACGTCGGCTCGTTCTTCGAGCCGCTCCACCCGGAGACGGGCACCTTCGATCCGAAGGTCATCTACGACCAGTACGAAAACCGCTTCGTCGTCATCACGCTCGACCGGACCGACGCGGGGGCAAACAATCCCTCAAACACGTCCCGGATCATGCTGGCCGTCTCGGACGATGACGACCCGAACGGGACGTGGTTCTACTACTCGATCAACGCCTTGACCACGGTCGGCGCGAACGCGACTTGGGGCGACTACCCCGGTCTTGCCATCGACGACGCCGCGATCTACGTCACGGCCAACCTGTTCACCTTCGGCACCAGCGGCACCTATCAAGGGTCGCGACTGTGGATTCTGGGCAAGGGCACCGCTGGCGGCTTCTACGGCGGCCTGCCGGCTTCGTCGGCCGTCTATGATCCGGGCACCGCCGTCGGACAAGGCGGTTCAGCCAACTCCGGCTTCAACTTCACGCTCCAGCCGGCGCACTTCTTCGGGGCGAACCCGATCCCCGGCGGCGGCACCTTCTTGGTCGCCTACAACGGTCTGTCGGACGGGACAAATGAGTTTCTGGCTGTGTACACGGTCACCAACCCGCTTGCCCCCGGTGGCGCGGCGTTCAGCTTGCAGACCGTCAACATCGGCAACGTGGACAACACGGGCGCCGGGACGCCGGCCACGCTGTTCGGCGCAACCCAATTGGGCTCGTCGAACCGGGTCGATATGGGCGGACGGCGGATGCAGAACGCGGTCTGGCGGGCCAACACGCTCTACGCCACGACGCAGGTCAACTCGAATGTCGCCGCCGATGCGGGGCAGTCAACGTCGATCTTGGCGAAGATGAACACGACGACGCTGGCCGCCATCGTCTCGACCGGCAACACGCTCTTCGGGGGGGAGGATCTCGGGGCCGGCGCCTACACCGGCTACCCGAACGTCGCCGTCGATGCGACCGGTCGGGCGCTGGTCGGGTTGGCCGCCTCGGGGCCGACGTTCTACCCCGGCGCTTTCTACGCGGTCGTCCCAGCCGGGTCGAACACAGCGGGTCCGACCCAGACGCTGCAAGCCGGACTGGCCCCGTACTTCCGGGCCTTCGGCGGGACGCGCAACCGCTGGGGCGATTACACCGGCAGCTCGGTCGATCCGACCGACGGCTCGTTCTGGCTGTACAACGAGTACTCGTCGTCGAACGGGACCGTGCTCGGCCAGTATCCGACCGAGAGCGGTCGCTGGGCGACGCTCCACGGCAACATCAAGTTCAACGCGGTGCTCGCCGTGACGACGCAACCGGCCACCGCCATCACCACCTCGGGCGCGACGCTCAACGCGACCGTCAACCCGAACGGCGCCTCGGCCACCGTCACGTTCCGCTACGGAACCGTGCTCGGGACGTACACCAACTCGGTCGTGGTGCCCGCCCCTGTCACCGGCACGACCGATCAGGCGGTCAGCGCGGCCGTCACCGGTCTCGCTGGCGCAACGACGTATTACTTCGTCGCCGAGATCACCGACGGCATCACGACGGTCGTCGGCCAGCCGCGCTCGTTCAGCACGCTGCAGCCGCAGGGCATCGCCCAGGTGCTGCCCAACAAGGTCACGGCCACGGTCGCGCCGGGCGGCGTCATCACCCGGACGCTGACGGTTCGCAACATTGGGACGGACCCACTGACCTTCACGGTCAAGCAACTGACGACGACCTCGGCACCGGGTTCAGTCGGTGTAGATCCCAACAAGACGGTGCCGCTGCCGGTCGGCGACCCTGAAAAGGGAGAGCCAGATCTGCGGCCGGGCATCGACCCTGATGCGTCGGGCGGTCCCGATGCGGGCGGCTACCGCTGGGTCGATTCGGACAACACCGGCGGTCCGGCCGTCGATTTCGTCGACATCTCGACGGTCGGCACGCAGTTGACCTCGTTCACGAAGGATGACCCGGCGACGAGCGACACGGCCACGGATGAGGGCTACGCCACGACCACGCTCCCGTTCGCCTTCCCGTTCTATGGGGTGACAAAGGCCTCTGGCTCGACGTTCCGCGCCTCGACCAACGGCTTCCTGACGTTCGGCTCGACCGGCACGGTGGCCTACTCCAACCAGAGCATCCCAAGGACGGCTGTCCCGAACGACGTGATCGCGCCGTTCTGGGACGATCTGGAGCTCGGGGCCAACGGGAAGATCTACACGTACAACGATGTGGCGAACAACCGCTTCATCGTCGAGTATCAGAACGTGCAGCTCTTCGGCGCCCCGACCACCTCGTTCACCTTCGAGGCGATTCTCTCGCCCGACGGGACGGTGGTCTTCCAGTACGGAACGATGACCGGCACGACCACTTCGGCCACCGTCGGCATCGAGAACGCGGGCGGGACCGTCGCCACGCGGGTCGTCTTCAACGCGGCCTACGTGAAGAGCAACCTCGCCACGCGGATCTCGACGGTCGCGCCGACGACCTTCATCACCGGCGCCGACCCGCTCTCGGGCACGGTTCAGCCGGGTGAGACGAAGACCATCGTCATGACGCTCCGGGCCGGTTCGCTGGCCGCCGGGACGTACAGCCAGTCGTTCGCCATCGCCACCAACGGGGTCAACCAAGCGGTCATCAGCCGCCCGGTGTTCCTGACCGTGACGCCGACG
>JBBSVG010000253.1:0-5012 GCA_038233775.1 Bacteroidota bacterium
AGCACGCCTTCGCGGACGCCGATCTTGCCGACATCGTGCAGCCAGCCCGTCACGCGCAACTCCTCGAGCTTGTCGTCGGAGAACCGCTCCTTCGCCAGCGGACCCGTCGTTTCCCTGTCCACCGCTCGGGCCAGCCGGAGCGCGTACTTCGCCACGCGACCGGAGTGACCGGCCGTGTGCGGCGAGCGGCGCTCGATGGCGGTGGCGGTGTAGATGACCAGCGCTCGGAACAGTTCGCGCAGCGCGTCGAGATGGCGGACGTTCTGGATGGCGACGGCGGCCTGTGAGGCGACCGAGAGTGCCAGCGCTTCGTCTCGTCTGGAGAACGGGACGACATCGTCCGGCACCTGACCTTCGCCCGGCCGGAGCGCGTTGATCAGTTGGACCACGCCGATCACCTCGGCGTTGTGGTCGCGCATCGGCAGGACCAACATGCTCTGCGAGCGGTAGCCGGTCCGCTGGTCGAACGCCCGGTTGAAGTGGACCGGCGAGTGGTCGGGCAGGTCGTACACGTCGGCCAGGTTGAGCGGGTCGCCGGTGAGGGCGACGTAGCCAGCGATGCTGTCTCGGGTCAGCGGCATGGTGAACGCCTTGAACGCCCCGCCCGAGCCGTCCTGCGGCCCGTCGAGCGTCGCGTTCTGGGCAACCAGAAACGCCAGGTGGTTCCCTTCGCAGATATAGAGCGAGCCAGCGTCGGCACAGGTCAGCCCGCGCAGCTCGGCGACGATCATCGCCAGCAGCTTCATCAGGTCGCGCTCGCCGGAGAGCGCCATGCCGATCCGGTTGAGCACCTCGATCTGTCGGGTCTGGTCAACCGGACTGTCGGGGCGACGGTCAACGAGAGACGTATCGGGGATCATGGCGTCTGGCTCCGGGGCAGAGTCGGTGCGGTGCGGTCGATAATCAGGCGACCACGGCGCTCGGGTGGAGCAAGCGGCGGACCACGGCAGGCGGGAGCGCTCAGCCGGGGATGAGCGTCACAAGCCTTGCAAAGCTAAGGCTCGTCCGGGGCATTCGGTTCGGCAGCGGCGCGGTCGGCTTCATCGGCCTGATCGGCTGGGATGACCTCGATCATCACCGAGGCGACGCCTTCGGAAACGAGATCGATCTCCTTCGCGGCGGCATACGAGAGATCGACGATCCGCTTGGCCGTGTGGGCGAACGGACCCCGGTCGTTGATTCGGACGCGGACCGTTCGGCCGTTGGTCAGGTTCGTCACGAGCAGCCGCGTTTGTAACGGCAAGGTGCGATGGGCAGCGGTGAACTCGTGCATATCGTACGGTTCGCCGCTGGTCGTGCGCCGTCCCTGCAACATCCGGGCATAGAACGACGCGAGCCCGGTTTGCTTGAACGGATGGGTCGAGATGACCCGTGCGAGGTTGTCGGTCTGCATCGGACCGAAGCGGAGCCCGAGCCCATCGGTCGCCGTGGCGCGACCGGTCGTCCCGATCCCGGCCGTCCCGACGAGCAGGGCGACGGCAACGCCGATGCGGAGCGCTCGCCTCACGGGAGCGGCACCCCTGTGCCGGGGCGCATCCACCCGAACCAGCCGACCGGGGAAGTCGGGCTGTGCAACCGGGAGAGAGGGGCGATCAGCAGGCCCGAGTTGGGACTGGATATGGGGAATCGCTGCCACATGCGGCAGAAGATAACCCGCTTGAGCCACCAGCGCAAGCCGCACCGCCGGAGGGGGCCGCTCAGAGCAGCGCCGGATGTCGGGTCTTGAGCGCCTGAACGACCTCTTTGACCTGTTGGCTGTGGCCGCGACGGCAGATCAGCAGCGCATCCGGCGTGTCGATGACGATCAGATTATCGATGCCAATGGCTGCGACGACCCGCTCCGTCTGGATGTGGCTGTTGGTCACGTCGTGCAGAATCACGTCGCCGTGGATGTGGTTGCCGTGTCCGTCGCTCATTTCGGAGCGGTTGGCGACCTCATCCCAACTGCCGACGTCGCTCCAGCCCAACTCGCAGCGGACGACCCAGACCTGATCTGCCCGTTCCATCACGCCGTAGTCGATGGACACCTCGGGCGTCACCGCGTAGGCCGCCCGGAGCGCGGCGTCGTAGCCGTCCGTCCCGATGTGCGGAGCGATGTCGTCAAGCGCCCGGTCGAGCGCAGGCAGTTGACGGGCGATCTCGCGCAGGATGGCGTCGGCCCGCCAGATGAACATCCCGCTGTTCCACAGAAAATCGCCCGAGTGGATGAACCGCTCGGCCGTCACCCGGTCGGGTTTCTCGGCGAAGGTGCGGACGCGGAACGCTTCGTCACGATGTCGGGCGTGGGGCGCGTGCTCGTCGAGCTGGATGTAGCCGTAGCCGGTTTCCGGCCGGTCGGGCGCCAGACCCAACGTGACCAAGCCGCCCGTCTCGACCGCCACGTCGATGGCGACCCGGCAGACGCGGTGGAACGACCGCACATCGGTGATCAGGTGGTCGCTCGGCAGCACCAACATGACGGCGTCGGGATCGGCGGCGAGCAGGTGTCGAGCGGCCAGCCCAATGGCTGGCGCCGTGTTACGCCCCATCGGCTCGATCAGCACCCGAGCCGGATCGATGATCGGCAACTGGTCCAAGATCGCCGTCCGGTGTCGCTCGTTGGTCACGGCCCACAGGTGCTGCGGCTCGACGAGTCCCTGGAGCCGGGCCGCTGTGTTCTGAATCAGCGTCGCCTCGCTCAGAATCGGCAGGAACTGCTTGGGCAGATGGGTCCGGCTGCGCGGCCAGAACCGACTGCCGACCCCACCTGCCATGATGACGGCATGAACCATCTGGGCGATCCTTGTCAGTTAGCGGAGCACGACGAGCTTCTGCATCGCAGTCTGGGTCTGGTCGCCGCTGCGAACGCTCAGCCGATACAGGTACGTCCCATTGGCGACCACGTCGCCGGCCTCGTCGCGACCGTCCCAGCGGATCAGGTTCTGACCCGGATAGAGGCGCCGGTCGGCCAGCGACTGGTCGGCCGGTGTGACGCGCAACTGGCGGATCAGCCGGCCAGCGACGGTAAAGATCCGCACCGTCACCTCGTCCGGCACGTCGCCGGTCAGTCGGTAAACGAACTGCGTCTGGTCGCGCATCGGGTTCGGCGCGGTCATTACGGCCTGCAACGACGGTTGGGTGCCGACGGTGAACGTCACGGTTTCGGGGACCGATCCGGCGCGGCTGAGGTTGCCCGAGCCGTCTCGCGCCTGAATCGTCAGCGTGTGGCTGCCGTCGGATAGCTCGGGGCGGAGCCGGACGCGGGCGGTGTTTTCGGACGAACTGCCCGGCAGCCATTCGACCCGGTAGGCCAAATCGTTGAACCGGATCGGCACGCCGTCGAGCGTCAACCGGATGGCGCTGGTATCGGCCAACGGGATCAGTCGGCTGTCGTCACGGACGACGACCTCGATGACGGGCGACGGTGTGACTGGGTCGCCGTCGAGAATCCGCTGCCCGTCGAACGTGACCGATACGAGGGTCGGCCGGGTCGTGTCACCCTCGATCCGAATCGGCCGGACGGCGAAGTTGTTCGCCGCCAACCGGTCGCCGACGAGGCTGCCGGGGACGACCTCGGCCTCGACCGTGTACAGGCCGGGCGCCAGTCCCGCCGTCGCCAGCCGGGCCGTGACGGAATCGCTGCCAATCACCGTCGCTGGCAGCGAGCGGACGAGCGGCAACGGGCGTAGGCTGCGGTCGGGCGCGCGCAGGTTGAGCGAGACGCGGGCGCCGCGAGCGGGCGTCGGACCCGCCGTGCCGATGCGGACCGCGATCCGGGCCGTGTCGCCCTGCTGAACGGTGGTCGGCGCGGTGATCCCTGCGGGCTCGAGCGTTAGTTCGGGTAGCGGGTCGTAATCGACCGCCAACCAGTTGAGTCGGCTCGACAAGCCGGTGCTCGGGCTGCGCGTCAGTGTCGCGCTGATCTCGAGCGACGCGGTGCTGTCGGGATTGACCCCGCTCAGGTCGATGCTCGTCGCCGAACTGCCGGTCACGACGGCGCTGACGGCGCCCGAGCGGCGAATCGCCCGAACATCGACCGTCACTTGGCCGCCGTTCAGCGTGCGGTTCAGATGCAGCCGCCGCCAGCGCGACGCCGGACCAACTCGGTTGAAGGTCACCTTGCCCGAGAGTGAGACGGCCGTCAGGGTTGCCTTGGTCGTGGCGAAATCGGCCGCATGGTACGATTCATCGAGCGGACGCCGGTCGCCTTTCCGGCCGATGTACGCCCACGAGTCGCGGAAGCGGAGCTTGCGGACGAGCGTCGCGCCGAACGTCCCTTCCAGAATCGCCTGCAACCGGCCACTGTCGCACGAACTGTCGTCGTAGAGCTTGCTCGCATCGTCGGCGACGCTCATCATGACGATGGCGCCGTTGGGCAGATCTTCCAGATAGGTCGCCATCGAATCGACGGCCACGCACGAGCCCGACGTCTCGAAGTGCTGCAACGAGTCGAGCGGGACGAGCGTCTGCCCGTCGAGCGCGACGATGTTGACGCCTCGGTAGAAGTGATCGGTCCGGGCCTGCGTCCTCGGGTCGTAGCCGGTGCTGTAGACCTTCCACTCGCGGGCGCCAGCCTTGAAGTACGAGTAATCGCCCGGTCCCTCGACGTTCGTGTTGGCGCCGACCGAGATCGCGATCAGATCGACCGTCTGCTGGAGTTGCAACCCCTGACTCGTATAGGCCAGTCCGCTCAACGCCGCCGGATCGACCTGACCCGGCTTCTGCTGCGTCCACGACACCTGCCCGGCGCCCAATCCAACGAGGGCCGTGTCGCTGGTCGTGACGAACCGGCGCGGCTCGCTCCACGGGCCAAGCTCGTCCTGCGAAGTCCGAACGCGCCAGAGGTAGAGCCGCCCGGCCGGGAGCGTGCGCGGCGGGGTCCACGAGGTGAGCGGGAACTGCTCGCCGAGACTCGGCGACTCAACCAGCTCCGGGCTGGAGAACGCCGCCGAGGTGTCAATCTGAAACTGGTAGCCCCGGCCGGTTGGCACGCCGGGCTCGCCGGGCGTCGGGGCAAGTACCGAGAGCGTCGG
>JBBSVG010000254.1:0-4997 GCA_038233775.1 Bacteroidota bacterium
TCGCCCGGCCGTCTGATCGCGACGAATCGCCGTCAGCCATGCGTCGAAGCCGGTGAGCAGCGTCGCCAGCGGTTCGACCTTGCGGATCGCACAGCAGCGATCCGGGTCGTCAGCGAACAGTTCAGGACCGAACCGCGCCGACTGTGCCTCCAGCGAGAGCGCCGGTTTCGCCCGACGGATGGTGATGCCGTAGTGCCGCTCGACCCTCTCGACAAGCGCGTAGGTTTCGGGGAACAGCAGGTCGGTGTCGAGCACCACAACCGGCACCGACCGGTCGAGCCGAACCGCCATGTCCACCAGCACCATCCCCGACGGGCCGCCGAATGAGCAGGTCAGCGCCAGCCGCTGCCCGAACCGCTCGACCGCCCACGACACCGCCGCCTCGGCCGACCCGAACGACACCGGCAGTTCATCATCAGCAGCCATAAAGGGTTGCGTTTTCAGGGTGAACTTCATCCCGTTTCATTTTCCTGTTTCTGTCACCCTGAACGGAGTGAAGGGTCTCACGCCGAAGCAATGGAACGTCAAGGTTCCCCATGAGATCCTTCGCGTTGCTCAGGATGACAACGAACGGAGACTGCCGGAGGTCTTCATCGAGCACCTCAGATCAAGCGGCGAGCGCGTGGACGAGATCGGCGGGCGCCCATGCCAGCCGGTCGCGCAGCCGGACGACTTCGCCGACGATGACCGTCGCCGGGGCGGTCAGATGCGCCGCGCGGACCGCCCCGGCCAGCGTCCCGAGCGTCGCGACGACGGTTTGCTGCGCCGCTGTCGAACCCCAGCGGACGGCGGCGGCGGGCAGATCGGCCGACCGACCGTGGCGGATCAGTTGCGCCGCGATCTCGTCCAACCGACCGATGCCCATCAGGAACACGAGCGTGTCGGCGCCGTTGGCGAGGCCGGCCCAGCGGAGTTGGGAGCCGGGTTTGGTCGGGTCTTCATGGCCGGTCACGACCGTCACCGACGACGCGACGCCGCGATGGGTGACGGGAATCCCGGCGTAGGCTGGGGCCGCGATGGCCGAGCTGACGCCCGGCACGACCTCCCAGCGGACGCCCGCCGACTGCAGCGCAACGGCTTCCTCGCCGCCGCGACCGAAGACGAACGGGTCGCCGCCCTTCAACCGAACCACTTGCTGTCCGGCCAAGCCGCGCTGAACGAGCAATTCGTTGATCGCGCTCTGGTCGCAGATGTGCTGCCCGGCTCGCTTGCCGACGTCGATTCGCTCGGCCCGAGGGTTGACCTCGAGCAGCAGCGGATCGAGCAGCGCGTCGTGAACCACGACCTCGGCGGCGCGGAGCCGGTTCAACCCTTTGACGGTGATCAGCTCGGGATCGCCCGGTCCGGCACCGACGAGTGACACAAAACCCGACATCTTGATCTCCTGAAAAATCAGAGGGAATCGACGGTGAAGAACCCGGCGCCGCGCAGATGCTCGCGCACTGTTTCGACGCTGACCTCGACCGGCTGCGTCGCCGTGTCCACGATCAGATCGGGTTGCTCGGGCGCTTCGTAGGGCGCGCTGACGCCGGTGAACTGCGGGATCTGTCCGGCGAGCGCTTTCCGATACAGCCCTTTCGGGTCGCGGTCGATGCACGTTTGCAGGTCGCTGTGGACGAACACCTCGACGAATCGGTCGGCCCCGACGATGGCCCGCGCCTGCGCCCGGTCGGTCGCCATCGGCGAGATGAACGCCGTCCCGACGAGCAGCCCGGCGTCGGCGAGCAGCCCGCCGACCTCGGCGGCGCGGCGCAGGTTCTCCTGCCGGTCGGCCGGGGAGAAGCCGAGGTCGCGGTTGAGGCCGAAGCGCAGGTTGTCGCCGTCGAGCACGGCCACGCGGACGCCCGAGCCGAACAGCGTCCGCTCCAGCGCTCGGGCCAGCGTGCTCTTGCCCGAGCCGCTCAGCCCGGTCAGCCAGACGACGCCGCCGCGATGCCCCTGCGCCGTCTCGATCTCCGCTCGCGTCACGTTGCCCGAGTGAATGGTGATGTGTTCGCTGACTGGCATAAAGCCTCCTTTTATTGCGCGTTGTGCGTGTAGATCAATCGTTTGCTTTGAGCCTGCGGCAACTCCGAGCAACCGCCCCCCATCGGGGGGCAGCCGGCGCGAGCCGAGCGGGGGGCGTCGTTGTTACCCCGGCCGACTCAACGACGCCCCTCCGGCGCTGTCGCGCCACCTTCCCGGCGGGGAGGGGTGAACGCCGCTGCGGTGGCTCCGGTCATGGATTTTCTTTCTCATCGGTGTGTCAGATGACGGGGACGGACAGGCTCTGGATCAGGATATCGGCGACCTCGGGACGGGTGAAGGTGATCGGCGGCCGTTCGCCGCGAGCGAGCATCTCGCGCACCTTCGTTCCGCTCAGAACGATCTGTTCGGCGGCGGTTGCGGGGGATGATTTGGTGGTCGCCATCCCGCCGGTGCGGAGGCACCAGAAGGCGTGTTCGTACTTCAGCGGCTCGATCTTCAGCCCGCCGACCGGCAGTTCGTCGAAAAGATGCTGCGCGTCGTAGGTGCCGTAATAGGCGCCGACGCCAGCGTGGTCGCGGCCGACGATGAAGTGGGTGCAGCCGTAGTTCTGCCGCAGGATGGCGTGGAAAATCGCTTCGCGCGGTCCGGCGTAGCGCATCGCGACGGGCAGCGCCGCCAGCAGCACGCGACCGGTCGGGAAGTAGCGCTCGAGCAGCACTTCGTAGCAGCGCATTCTGACCGCCGCCGGGATGTCGTCCGATTTCGTCTCGCCGACGACCGGGTGGAGCAGCAGCCCGTCCACCGTCTCGAGCGCGCATTTTTGCAGATACTCGTGGGCGCGGTGAACCGGATTCCGCGTCTGAAACGCGACCACCGAGCGCCAGCCGAGCGCATCGAACCGCGCCCGCGTCTCGGTCGGTGTGAGTTCGTAGTCGGGGAACTCGGCCGCGATCCGGTCGATGAAGACCGTGACGTCGCCGCCGACGAGCCGGTTCGGCTGACGGTACAGCGCCGCCACGCCGGGGTGCGCCGCGTCGTCGGTCCGGTACACGAGTCGGGCTTGCTCGGCCGCGTCGTAGCCGTACACATCGGCCACCGTCAGCGTCCCGGCGGCGGTGCCAGCCGCGTCTCGCAGGACGACGATTTGGCCGGGCCGGAGTCGCTCGGCTTGCTCGGCCGGCGCGGCGAGCGTGACCGGCAGCGGCCAGACCGTCCCGTCGGCCAGCGCCAGATGGTTCACGACCGAGTGGTAATCGCGCTCCGACTGAAAGCCCGTCAGCGGCGACAGCGCCCCGACGCCGATTAGGTACAGATCGGACAACTCCCGGTTCGACAACGTCAACGACGGCGCATCGGCCAACTCGGCCAGTCGCGCCGAAACGGCGGCACCGGTCAGCGTTCGGTTCACCAGCCCACGATTGCCGTGGGGATCGATCAGACTCATGTTGCTTTCCTTGAAAGGGTTAGAGTGGATTACAGCGGCCAGACCAGCGGGACGACGAGCACGGTTACGATCAGGCAGACGGCGGTCAGCGGCAGCCCGAGGCGCAGGTAATCGCCCAGCCGGTAGCCGCCCGGACCGTAAACCATCAGGTTCGTCTGGTAGCCCATCGGCGAGAGAAAGCTCGCGCTCGCCGCAATCGTCACGACGACGGCGAGCGGGCGCGGGTCGATCCCGAGATGGATCGCGAGCGCCGCCGTGAGGGGCAGCATCAGCGGCGGGACGGCGCTGTGGGTCAGGATCTCGGTCAGCACCGCCGTCAGCAGATAGACCGCGATCAGCAGCGCGCGGGGACCGAGCGGTCGGGCGGCGTCGAGCAGACCGCCAGCCGCCAACCGGGCCACTCCCGACGACTCGACGGCTTGGCCGATCCCGAGCGCGCAAGCGATCAGCACGAGCACGCGCCACTCGACCGATTGGCGAATCTGTCGCGCCGTGATGCAGCCGGTCAAGGCGAGCAGGGTCAGCGCGGCGAAGGCGGCGGACGTCAGCGGGACGCCGGCGAAAGCGGTCAGCCCGACCATTGTCAGCAGCACGATGACGATCCACCCAGCCCGGCGCGGTTGGCGGGTGGTCAACTCGTGCCGCTGCAAGACGTGGAAAGAGCCGTTCGAGCACCAGTGGTCGGACGGACTGAGCAGCAGCAGCAGGTCGCCGGGCCGCAGTTCGACCTCGCCGATCTTGCCGTGCAGCCGCTCGCCCGCCCGATGGACGGCCAGCACGGCGGCGTCGTAATGTCGGCGGAACTGGCTGTCGGCGACCGTCCGGCCGACGAGCGGCGAGCCGAGCGCGACGACGACCTCGACGGCGTGGGTCCGGGCTTCGCCGTTGAGAATCGTCTCGTCGGCGCCGTGCAGCACCGGATGCAGGCCGGGAATGGCCCGCAGATCGTCCAGATCGGTGACGACCCCGGCGAACACCAACCGGTCGGCGGCGCGGAGTCGGGTTTCCGGGGCGACTGGCGCGACGACGTGATCGGACCGCTTGATCTCGGCCAGATAAACGCCGTGCAGGTGCCGCAACCCGCCTTCCGCGACGCTCCGGCCGACGAGCGGCGAGTCGGGATCGAGCGCCATCTCGACCAGATATTCCCGCTGCGAGAGCCGCAGTTCGGCCAGCGGATCGGGCCGGATGGGCAGCAGGCGCGGCCCGAGCAGGACAAGCACAGCCAGTCCGGCCAGCGCGACCGGCAGGCCAACCCAGGTGAGTTCGAAGAAGCCGAACGGGCGCTGCCCCTGCGACACGAGCACGCCGCTGGCGACGAGATTCGTCGAGGTGCCGATGACGGTCAGCAGTCCGCCCAAGATCGTCGCGAACGACAGCGGCAAGAGCAGCCGCGACGGCGGGTGGCCCAATCGGCGGCCCCACGTGCGGACGACCGGCATCAGCAGCGCGACGAGCGGCGTGTTGTTCGTGACCGCCGAGAGCGCGGCGACCGAACCCGTCAACCGGGCCAGCGCGACCGGGAAGCGGCGCGGGTAGCGCCACAGCGCGGCCGTCCAGCCGTCGATCACGCCGGTCCGGCCGA
>JBBSVG010000255.1:0-4986 GCA_038233775.1 Bacteroidota bacterium
AGCGCCGCGCCGCCGAGCACGACCGGGACGGCCACGCCACGCTCGTTCATGATCTCCAGGTTCTCCTTCATGACGAGCGTCGATTTGACCAGCAGCCCGCTCATTCCGACCGCGTCGGCGCCGCTCTCGGCCACCGCTTGCAGGATCTGGTCGATCCCGATCTTGATCCCGAGGTTGACGACTTTGTAGCCGTTGTTCGTCAGGATGATATCGACCAGATTCTTGCCGATATCGTGGACATCGCCCTTGACCGTGGCGAGAACCATCGTGCCTTTGGCCTGCTCGCCCTCGATCTTGGTCATGTGCGGCTCTAAATACTTGACCGCCGTCTTCATCACCTCGGCCGACTGGAGGACGAACGGCAACTGCATCTCGCCGCGACCAAACAGCTCGCCGACGACCCGCATCCCGTCGAGCAAGTGCGTGTTGATGATCTCAAGCGCCGGGTAGCGGCCGAGCGCCTCGTTGAGCGCGTCGGTCAGGCCAAGCTTCTCGCCGTGGATGATGTGGAGCCGGAGCCGCTCCTCGACCGGTCGGTCGGCGGCGCCGTCTTCCTCAGCCATCGTTTTCGTGGTTTTCCCGGCGAACAGCGTGGTGAAAACGGTCAGCGGATCGTAGGTGCAGCGGTCGCCTTCGAACTGTCGCCGGTCGTAGATCAGATCGAGCGCCACTTCGCGCTCGCGCTCGCCCAACCGGTTCAGCGGCAGAATCTTGCTCGCGTTGACGATGGCCGCCGTCAGGCCAGCGTTGATCGCTTCGTGCTGATAGACCGAGTTGAGCGCCACCCGTGACGCCGGGCTGAGGCCGAACGAGACGTTCGACACGCCGAGCACGACGCCTGCGCCGGGCAGCGCCTCGCGGATCAGCCGGATCGAGGTGATCGTCTCGACGGCGTTGCGCCGATCCTCTTCGATCCCGGTTGAGATCGGCAGCACGAGCGGATCGAACAGCAAATCGTGCGGCTGCATCCCAAGCCGCTGCGCGTGATCGTAGGCGCGACGGGCGATGGCGAGCTTGCCGTCGGCGGTGCGGGCCATCCCGTCCTCGTCGATGGTCCCGACGACAACCGCAGCGCCGTACTCCAGCGCCAAGTTGATGACGCGCTCGAACCGCTCGTCGCCGTCCTCGTAGTTGGTCGAGTTGAGGATGCACTTGCCGCCAGCGAGCTTCAGCCCGGCTTCCATCTTCTCGGGCTCGGTCGAGTCGAGCATCAACGGCAGCGTGACGGTCGTGACCAGTCGGCTGACCAGTTCGTCCATGTCGCGCACGCCGTCGCGGCCGACGTAATCGACGTTCACATCGAGCACGTGGGCGCCTTCGCGGACCTGTTCGCGGGCCAGCGACACCAGCCCGTCCCAGTCCTCGGCCAGCAGCAACTCGCGGGCTTTCTTCGAGCCCGAGGCGTTGACGCGTTCGCCGATGATCAGCGGCGCCGGTTCCATCATCAGCGTCGCCGGGGCGTAGAGCGAGGCGACCGACGGGATGAAACCCGATTCGCGCCGCTTCGGCTCGAGTCCGCCGACCGCTTCGACGACGGCTTTCAGGTGCTCGGGCGTCGTCCCGCAACAACCACCGACTAGATTGACGCCGAAATCGACGACAAAATGGCGCAGGTGATGGGCGAGTTGCTCGGACGTCAGATGATAGTGCGCGTGGCCGCCGACGTTCTCGGGGATGCCAGCGTTGGGCAGCACCGAGATCGGTTTGGGCGAGGCGTGGGCGAGCGCACGCAAGTGGTCGCTCATCTCGGCCGGACCGGTCGCGCAGTTCATCCCGATCACGTCGAGGAACCCGAACGGTTCCAACGCGACGAGGGCGGCGCCGATCTCGGTCCCCATCAGCATCGTCCCCATCTGCTCGATGGTCACTTGCGCCATGACCGGAACGCGCTCGCGCCGGGCACGCATCGTCCGCTCGATCCCGGCCAGCGCCGCCTTGATCTGCAAGAGATCCTGACACGTCTCGACGAGCAACACGTCGGCGCCGCCGTCGAGCAGACCGGTCGCCTGCTCCTCGTAGATCCGCCGCATCTCGTCGAACCGGATGTGGCCGAGGCTGGGCAGCTTGGTCGTCGGACCCATCGAACCGACGACGAAACGCGGTTTGTCCGGCGTCTCGAAGTCGCGCGCCACCCGCCGGGCCAGCTCGGCCGACTTGCGGTTGAGGTCGTAGGCGCGGTGGCCCAGATCGTACTCGGCCAGCACGACGGACGTCGAGCCGAACGAATCGGTCTCGACCGCATCGCAGCCGACCTCGAAGAACCCGGCATGGACCGCCTCGACGGCCGACGGTCGGGTCTCGACCAGGATCTCGTTGCAGCCGTTGAGCGCCTCGCCGCCGAAGTCGTCGGCGGTCAGGTTCTGCGTCTGAAGGTTGGTGCCCATCGCGCCGTCGAGGACGACGATTCGGCGGGCGAGGGTGTCGAGGAACAGCCGGCCACGGTCGGTCATAGAGGAGAGGCTATCGGTCAAATCAAGGTTACCAGCTCGTGCGGCGGCGCTTGCGCTTGGGCGCTTGGCGGACTTCCTCCGGCGTCAGCGCTCGGGTTGAGTCGGTCTCCCACGCCTCGAGTCGCGGCTTGGCCGCCTGCTCGGTCAGCGCAACCGGGGCGGCCGATTCCTCGACGGCAGCGGCGCCCAGCCAGCGGGTGACGAGGAGGGTGCGGGTTTCCTGGGCGGCAGCCCGTGCGGCGTCGCGCCACTCAGAGAGGTGCCCGTCGGCGAACATGTCCGGCGCTCGACCGCTGATCTGGAAGGACACGGTCCGCGCCGAGCGCAGATCGACGAGCGCCGTCTCGAACGTCGCGCTCAACGCCTCCGGTCGACCGATGGTCAGCGTCCCCTGTCCGGCCGTCTGGTTGCTCGCCACCCACGACGGGGTGATGTTGTTGACGGCTTCGTAGTGGACCTGAACTGGGATCAGCAGATACGACGCGCCCAATCGCTCGCCCAGCCGCCGGACCGCAGACGAGTCGCGCACGTGCAACCGCAGCTCGACGACCGCCTTCCGCAGCGGCGGATTGGCCTTAACGACCGTGTCCTTCGTCCCGACGAACGCCGCCCGAAACAGCGACGCGACCGCGCCCGGCTCGCCCAGCCGCTGTCGCACGGTCGTCGCTGACTGGACGCGCAGGTTGTAGCGCCCCAACGTGCCGCGAAGCGCTTGGACGAGGGCGGTGTCCACCTCCGGGTACCAGCGGTCGAGATCGGCCGTCGTCGGGTAGAGCGCCAACGTAGCGCCGCTGTCCGGCGCCGCCAGACCCAACGGCGCCGCCTTGCGCTCCCGCTCCGTCTGCCGCGACCCGCCGCAGCCGATGCTCGCCAGCATCAGCCCGACGAGCGTCATCGTTTGCCAAACCCGCATCATCGTCTCCAATCGTGTCCATCCGCTATCGGCTGTCAGCCAACAGCATCCAGCGCCGGTTTATCAATCATCAATCCGCAATCCTCATTCAAAGGTCGCTCCAGTCGAGCAACCGGGGCCGAGGAGGTTTTTTGTCGTCGGCTTGACAAGCCGGGTCGGCCTCAGCTATCTTTGTCGCCCCACCGGAACACGCCCAGGTGGTGAAATTGGTAGACGCGCTGGTTTCAGGTACCAGTGTCCGAAAGGACGTGGAGGTTCGAGTCCTCTCCTGGGCACGTCGCTCAAAGCAAAAAGCCGCTTCTCTTCACCGAGAGGCGGCTTTTTGCGTTTGGTCCCGTTTCGCATGCCGGTCTGAATGCGACGACGGGTCGGCTCCGATGGCAGGAGCCGACCCGTGTTTGGGTCTGTCTGGTGTCAGATCAGCGACGCGAGCGAACCTCGGCGAGGGCCGAGTCGGCTGGCGTCGGCTGAACCGTCAGCTTCTCGACCGGGGCGGGCGGGGCGACGACCGAGCCGACCGGCTGCTCCGTCGGCTGGCGAACGGGGGTGCCGCCGATGCCGATGATGTGCGGCGCGATGACGAGCGAGACGATGCTCATCAGCTTGATCAGGATGTTCATCGACGGACCCGACGTGTCCTTGAACGGGTCGCCGACCGTATCGCCCGTAACAGACGCCTTGTGCGCTTCGGACCCCTTGAACGTCAGCGTCCCGTTGATCATCACGCCCTTCTCGAACGACTTCTTCGCGTTGTCCCAAGCGCCGCCAGCGTTAGACTGGAACATCGCCATCAGCACGCCCGAGACGGTCACACCGGCGAGCAGGCCGCCGAGCACCTCGGGTCCGAGCGTGTAGCCGACCAGAATCGGCACCAAGAGGGCAATCGCGCCGGGCAGGATCATCTCGCGAATCGCGGCTTTGGTCGAGATGGCGACGCACTTTTCATACTCCGGCCGACCGGTCCCTTCCATGATCCCCGGAATCTCGCGGAACTGGCGGCGGACTTCCTGCACCATGTCCATCGCCGCCCGGCCGACTGCCGAGATGGCGAGGCTCGAGAAGATGAACGGGATCATCGCGCCGACGAACAGTCCGGCCAGCACGCGGGCGTTCGAGATGTCGATGGCCGAGATCTTCGCCGTCCCCATGAACGCCGCGAACAGCGCCAGCGAGGTCAGCGCGGCCGACGCGATGGCGAACCCCTTGCCGGTCGCCGCCGTCGTGTTGCCGACCGCGTCGAGCACGTCGGTCCGGGCGCGGACTTCCTTGGGCAGCTCGCTCATCTCGGCGATGCCACCGGCGTTGTCGGCGATGGGACCGAAGGCGTCGATGGCGAGCTGCATCGCGGTCGTCGCCATCATTCCGGCGGCGGCGATGGCAACGCCGTAGAGTCCGGCGAACTCGAACGAGAAGATGATTCCGGCGGCGAGCACCAGAATCGGCAGCACCGTCGATTCCATCCCCATCGCGAGGCCGCCGATGACGTTGGTCGCGTGGCCGGTGCCGGACTGCTGAACGATCAGGCTAACCGGCCGCTTGCCGATGGCCGTGTAATACTCGGTAATGATGCTCATCAGCGCGCCGACGACCAGCCCGACCAGCACCGCATAAAACACGTCCATC
>JBBSVG010000256.1:0-4963 GCA_038233775.1 Bacteroidota bacterium
GTCCATCTTCCCGTCGCCGCCGCCGGTCGCAACCGCGCTCAACTCCGGCAGATCGTCCGGCCAGCCGACCGGTGCGCGGCGACTGGCCCGGTCGAGTTCCGCGCCGCCGGTGCCGTAGATGCGGATCTGGGCGGGATCGGTCGTCTCCGGGTTGAGTCCGAGCTTGCGTAAATAGGCCGCGTCGATCCGGTACAGCCCTTCTTTGGTCACCGGGAAGCGGAACCACGTCCCGGTCGAGAGCACGGTTGGCCGCGTGCCAGCGACCGATGCGCCACCGCCGGTCGCGCCCAGCGTCCAGCCGTCGCCGGGCACCGTGCGGCCAGACACCGTCTCAAGCGCAGCGGTCGGCTTGAGCGCTGCGCTCGGTGCGGCGGCGCCGTAGCCGATGCGGACGACCAACCGGGTCACGCGACTCAGCGTGTGCGCCGCCGGATCGTAGGCGACCGGGGCGAAGGTCAACGAGCGATACAACCGGTCGCGGCTGATCGCTTCGTCGCCCAACCAGACCGCGCCAGCCTCGTCGGTCGCGTCGCCCATCTTGACGGCGAGCCTGACGTTCGGCAGCGTCTCGACCTCTCGGGCCGTGATCTCGACGGTCGCGTGGGCGCCGCGAGCGGCAACGGGCAGCGGAATGGCGGCTGTGCGGACGAGCCGCATCGGGCCGTCGCCGCCGTCGAGTTGCGCCCAGCTTGCGCCGTCGAAGATCGGATCGCCGACGAGCGGGCTGTACGTCGGCCGAAACTCCAGCGTGATGCCGGTTGCGTCCCGAGCCACGACCCGCAGATCGGGGTTGCCGTCGAATGACTCGGCGGTCTGCGCCACGGCCCGGCCCGGCCCAACGGCCACGGCAGCGGCCCCGCCGAGGGTGGCAGTGAGCAGATTCAGGCAGAGCGCCCGACGAAACGGAAACGGTGGCATAAAAACCCTTCGGAGTCGGACCGGGCGGTCGCCGTTGTGAACGGGATGACCACTCAGGTGGACGGTGGCTGCATGGCTCGCGCCCAGATCAACCGGCCAAAACCGGGTCGGGGCGAAAGCGCGTCACGGGTCGAACGGACCGTCGTGACGGGTCGAGGCAGCGTTAGCGAAGGGTCGAATCGGCGGCGGTTGGGGGATGATTGGGGCGGGTTGCGGCCGGCGAAGATACGCCCAGCGCCCGCAAGAATCAAGGCGACCGGCCCGCCGACCGGGCTTCGGTCCGGCTGCGGGTCGGCGGGATTGCAAAGGATAGGCCGCTCGGCGCCCGGTTCAGCCGACAATCTCGAAGCGCGAGCCGAGTTCAGGATGCTTCTTGACCTCGATCCGGGTGGGAAACTGGTTCTTCAACTCCTCCAGGTGCGTCACCAACAGCACCTTGTCGAAATCGCCAGCGACGTGCTGGATCGCATCGACCATGTGCTCGAGCCCGTCGGCGTCCTGCGTGCCGAACCCTTCGTCGATGACGAGCGTGCGGAGTTGCGCCCCGGCCCGACGGGCGAGCAGCTTCGAGAGAGCGATCCGCAGGGCGAAGTTGACGCGAAACGCCTCGCCGCCGGAGTACGTCTCATACGAGCGAGCGACGCCCAACTCGTCTGAAATGTGGATATCGAGCGTCTCGGCCACGCCGCCGTTGCGCTGCTCGCGCATCGTCTCTAAATGAACCGAGGTGCGCCCGTCGGTCAACCGGTTGAGCAACAGGTTGGCTTCGAGTTCGATCTCCGGCAGCGCGTTTTCGATGATCAGCGCCTGAATCCCGTTCTTGCCAAAAGCGCGGACGAGTTCGGCGTGGAGCTTCTCGTCGTCGCGCACGGCCACGAGCCGCGCCTCGACCTCGACCAGTTGCGTCGCCATTCGGTCGCACGCTTCCAGCCGGGCGCCGGTCGCGCCGCGACGGTGCTGGAGTTCGGATAAATCGGCCTGAACGTCGGCCAGCGCGGCCTCGACCGTCGCGATCCCGGCCCGAAGCTCGGGCAACGCGGCCAGTTCGGCTTCGACCGAGGCGAGCTTCCCATCGAGCGCCCGCTGCGCCTCGTCGAGCCGCGCGGCGGTCGCCTCAAGCCCAGCAATCTGCGCCCGAACCGGACCGACGGCAGCCAGCGCGGTCGCCAGTTGACGGGCGGCAACGGGCGCGGTCGAGAGCGCGGTTAGCTCGGCTCGAACCCAAGCGTGGGCCGATTCGTCGTAGCCCAGACCGGCGATCTGCGCGGCCAGATCGGCCAGCGCGTCGCGCTCGGTCGGGGCGAACGCATCGGTGTCGAGTTGATCCGTCACGTCGGTCAGCGCCGATTGCGCGGCGGTGCGGGCGGCGAGCGCGGCCGTGCGCTCCTGCTCGGCCGTGGCGAGAATCGCATCGGCGCCGTCGAATCGGGCCAGATCGCGCAGCGTTGCCCGCAGCACGCCGTGCGCCGACTCGTCGTAGCCGAGCGCCGCCGAGTCGGCCGTCAGGCGCGACCATTCGGTCTGCTTGGCCGGGTCGATGGCGTCCTGCTCGAGCGCCGACCGGAGCGCATCGGCCTTGCCTTTCAGCGCGACGCCTTCGTCTTTGGCCCGCGCCGCTTCGGCGAGCACGGCGTCGGCGGCGCCGATCTGGGCGTCGAGTCCAGCGAACCGGTCGAGGTCGGCTTTCAGCGTTTTGAACTCGGTCCGTAGCCGGGCGCGTGCCTCGGTCAGCCAAGCGACTTCACCCCGACCGCGCTCCAGTTCGGTCGCCAACCGCCGCCGCTCGACGGCCCGGTGCCGATCCACCTCGCTCCGCCGCTCGGGCGTCAGCGCAGCGGTGCAGACGGGACACTGGTCGCCGGACTCGTGGAACGCCGTCGCCTGCTCGTCCAGCGCCGCCAACTCGCGCTCGATCCCGGCGACGAGCGCCTCGGCCGCCGCGATCTCGGCCGTCAGCGTCTCGCCGCGACCGGTCAGCGCCTCGATCTGCTGCTGAACCTCGGTCCGCTGCTCGGCCTGATCCGCCAGCGTCTGCTGCTGCGCCCGCGCCTCGTCGCCGCGACGGAACACCGCCCGGAGCGCGTCCAATCGCTCGGTCATCGCCGTCAGTTCGGCCTTGCGCGTCGCCCGCTGCTCGTCGATCTCATACGCCAGCCGTTGGATGCGCGCTTTTAGCTCGTCACGACGGGCGCGGCCCGATTCGAGCGCGGCGTCCTCGGTCTGCGCGGCGCGATACGCGGTCAGTTTTTGCTCGACCTCGGCTCGACGGGCCAGCGTCCGCTCGGTCCGCTCGATCTCTTTGGCGGCCGACTCGACCTGCGCGCCGAGCGCCGTCTGTCGGCGGCGCAACTCGCTCTCCGCCCGCGCCCGCTGCGCCGACAGCTCAGCCCGACGGCGTTCGAGCGCGTTCAACGTGCCGAGTCCGACGTTCAATCGGTCGATCTCGGCCGCAAGCGACTCGTGTCGGGCGGCGTCGCGCTCGATCTCGGCTTGCCGGGCGAGAATCTGTTCGTAGCCGGATAGCGTTTGCCGGGCCGCGTCGCGTTCGGCTTGCGCGGCGGTTCGCTCGCCGTCGATCCGGGTTCGCTCGGTGCGCCAGCCGTCGGCCTCGCGGCGCTTCAATTCGAGCGCCTGACGCCGGTGCAGCAGTCCTTGTAAGCGGCCGGTCTGGGCTTCGAGATCGCCCTGCAGATCTTCGAGTCGCAGGTCGAGCGCGGCCAATTCGTCGCGCAACGCCGGGGCGGCGGCCATTCCGTCGAGCAGCCCGATCCGCTGATACTCCAGCGTCTGCGCCTCGCTCTTGGCGTTGCGACCGCGTTCCCGCGCCAGTTCGGCCAGTCGGTCGTACCGCTCCAGGTTCAGGATCGTCGCCAGCACCTTTTTCCGGTCCTGCGCCGATTTTTTGGTGAACTCGTCGGCTCGACCTTGCAGCAAAAAGGACGAGTTGATGAACGTCGTGTAGTCCATCGCCAAATGCTGCTCGATCCGCTTCTGCGTCGCGCCGGTCGAGCCGGTCGTTTCCGCATGATAGACGCCCTCGTCGGGATCGAACACCTGCAACTCAAGCCCGCTGACCGCCGTTTTCTTCGCCTTGCTGAACGAGCGGACGACGCGGAAGCGCTGCCCGTCGAGGTCGAAGGTGAACTCGACGGCCATGTCCTTCGCCCCGGCGCGGAGCAACTCGTCGTCGGGTTTGCGGGCGCTCGACGACTTGCGCGCCTCGCCGAACAGCGCCCACGTGATCGCGTCGAGCAGCGCCGATTTGCCGTTCCCGTTCGGTCCCGAGAGACAGGCGACGTGGAACTCGGTAAAGTCCAGCGGCGGGACATCGACGCCGTAGGAGAGGAAGTTTCGCAGCTTCAGTTCAACCGGGACCATGACGCGCTTCGGGTTCGTTCGGTGGGACCGGAAGATACGACCGGCCTCGGTCGCGTTGCGAGCGCCGGGAAACCGTCGTACCTTTCGGCTTCCGCCGTTGACCCGTTCGCTTGGCTCCCTTCATCCCGTATCTGCGCGTTATGCCCATCCTGATCGAAGACATCGTCGCCCGTGAGATCCTCGACTCGCGGGGCAACCCGACCGTCGAAGTGGACGTGACGCTGGAGGACGGCACCGTCGGCCGGGCCGCTGTGCCGAGCGGCGCCTCGACCGGCGAGTACGAGGCCGTCGAGTTGCGCGATGACGATGGCGACCGCTACATGGGCAAAGGCGTCCAACGTGCGGTCGATAACGTCAACGAAGGGTTGGCCGATCTGTTGATCGACGGCGGCTTCGACGCGCTCGATCAGGTGCAGATCGACCGGGCGATGATCGAGTTGGACGGGACCGAGAACAAGTCGAATCTCGGCGCAAACGCGATTCTCGGCGTCTCGCTGGCCGTCGCGAAAGCCACCGCGCAGCACTTGGGGCTGCCGCTCTACCGCTACCTGGGCGGCGTGACGGCGCGGACGCTGCCGGTGCCGATGATGAACATTCTCAACGGCGGCGCGCACGCCGACAACAACGTGGACTTCCAAGAGTTCATGGTCATGCCGGTCGGCGCCGA
>JBBSVG010000257.1:0-4906 GCA_038233775.1 Bacteroidota bacterium
CGTCACCGGCGCGGGCGGTTTCATCGGCAGCCATCTGGTCGAGCGGCTGCTGCGCGACGGCCATCAAGTCCGCGCCCTCGTCCGCTACACCTCGCGCGGCGACCGGGGCTTTTTGGACGAACTGCCGACCGAGTTGCGGCCCGGTCTGGAGGTCGTCGTCGGCGACCTGAAAGACCCTGAAGCGATGCGCCGCGTCGTCAAAGGCGCCTCGACGGTGTTCCATTTGGGGGCGCTGATCGCGATTCCGTATTCGTACGTCAACCCGACCGATTTCGTCCAGACGAACGTCGTCGGCACGGTCAACGTCCTCAACGCCTGCCGCGATCTGGGCACCGAACGGCTGATCGTGACCTCGACGAGCGAGGTGTACGGCACGGCGCAGTACGTTCCCATCGACGAGGCGCACCCGTTGCAGGGCCAGTCGCCCTACTCCGCCTCGAAGATCGGCGCCGACAAGCTGGCCGAGAGCTATTTCCGCGCGTTCGATCTGCCCGTCATGACGCTGCGGCCGTTCAACACCTACGGCCCGCGCCAATCCGCCCGCGCCATCATCCCGACGCTGATCACGCAACTGCTGACGCAGCCGGTCGTCAAGGTCGGCAACCTGACGCCGCGACGCGATCTGACCTTCGTCGCCGATACCGTCGCCGGGTTCCTCCGCGCCGCTGAATCCGACGCCGCCGTCGGCCAAACGGTTCAGTTGGGGACGAACCGCGACGTGTCCATCGGCGAACTGCTCGACCTGCTGCGCGTCATCACCGGCAAGACCGATGTGCCGGTCGAGATCGATCCAGCCCGCGTCCGGCCGGAGAAGAGCGAGGTGGACAGGCTGCTCTCGACCTACGCGCTGGCCGAAAGCCTGCTCGGCTGGCGTCCGACCGTCTCGCTCGAAGAAGGCTTGGACGCGACCGTCCGCTACGTCGAGCGCAATCTCGCCCGCTTCCGCCCGACCGAATACGCTGTTTAGTCCGCTCTCCCCCCAGGATTCGCTATGGCTTCCCCGTCTGCTCCCCGCCGCGACCGTCGTCCCCGCGCCGTTGCCCCGCCGCCGCCGCCGTCCGGGGAAGTCGGGACGCTTGATGCGTTGCGGGCGAAATCGCGTCGTCCGGCCGTTGGGGCGCCGGAGCCGGCGGGCTGGTGGGATCGGCTGAGTCCGATGGCGCAGATCGGGATCGCGCTTGGATTCGGGGCGCTGCTGGTGCTGCTGTTCCTGGCGCCGATGGTCTTCAAAGGCCTCGTTCCGCCCGCAGGCGACCAAGCGCAGGCGACGGCCAACGGCGCGTTCATGTCGGCTTGGAAGCTCAAAACCGGGCAGCAAGCGCTGTGGGCGCCCAACGTGTTCAGCGGGATGCCGGGCTTCATGATCGGCGTGCCCGCGCAAGTGCCGCAGGGCAACGTGTTCGTCGATGCCGTCGGTGCGCTCGTCGGCTGGCAGGCGGCGTATCTGCTGCTGATGCTCGTCGGCGCGTATTGGGTCGGGGTGCGGCTTGGGCTGGATAAACTCTCGTCGCTTGTCGCCGGGTGGACGTATGCGTTGAGCACGTATTTCGTGATTCTGATCGAGGTCGGCCACAACTCGAAGCTGCGGACGCTGGCGTTTTTGCCGTGGGTGTTTCTCGCAGTGCATTACCTGCTGACCCAGCGGACGCTGCTCAACCGGGCGCTTGGGACGCTGGCCGTCGCGGTCGCCGTCTCGCTGCAACTGCGCGAAAACCACCCGCAGATCTCGTATTACACCGCGCTGATGCTCGGGTTGTACGTGCTCGTCGTCCTGGTCAGCTCGTGGCGCGACGGGACGTTCAAGCCGACGCTGATCAACGCGGTGCTGCTCGCCGTTGGCGCCGGGCTGGCGTTGGCGCTGGTCGCCCAACCGTATTTGGCGAACTACGAATACACGCGCTACACGATTCGCGGGCAACCGGCGGCGATCCCCGATCCGAAGCTCGATACCGCGACGGGCCTCGACCTCGGCTACGCGCTGACGTGGTCGCTCTACCCGCTCGAGGTGCTGACGTTCATCGTCCCGCGCCTCTTCGGCGGCGGCGGCCAACTGTACTGGTCGGAGCAAGCGTTCACCGCCGGACCAATGTATTTGGGCGCGGTCAGCGTGTTTCTGGCGGCCGTCGCCGTCTCGCTCCGCCGAACGCGGTTGGTCTGGGCGATGCTGCTCATCACCATTATGGCGGTGCTGCTCTCGTTCGGCAAGTATTTCATGGCGCTGAGCGGGCCGATGCTGCACTACTTCCCGCTGTTCAACAAGTTCCGCGTCCCGAGCATGATCTTGGTCCTGACCTCGTTCACGACCTCGGTGCTGGCCGGACTTGGACTCTACTGGGCGGCTGTCACGGCCCGTCGCGGCGAGGGCAGACTGACGGCGGCGGTCGCGGCTCGTCGCGTGCTGATCGTCGCTGGGGCGTTCGTCGGACTCGGCGTGCTGTTGTTGTTGGTCAAAAGCACGTTCGCGTTCATGAGTTCGGGCGAACAGGGCCAACTGGCGGGGTACCTCCAGCAATACGGCGAGGGCGCGCGGCAGGATATTATGAATCAATCGGGGCTGAGCGGGTTGATTCGGCAGCGGCAGGCGATGTACTCGGTCGATGTGCTGCGGATGATCGGGCTGGTCGGCTTGGCTGGCGGACTGCTCTGGTTGGGCTTGCGCGGGTCGATTTCCGGCTGGCTGGTGCGCGTCGGGATCGTGCTGCTCGTCGTGATCGACCTGTGGACGGCCGCCTCGGGCTACCTGCAACCGGCGACCGCCGCGAATCCGGGCGGACTCGTCCCGAAGGCGCAATTCGTCCAAAGCGCGCTCGGCGAGACGGCCGGTGACAAGTTCATGGCCGCCGACCCGGAGCCGCATCGGGTTTTTCCGGCCGGAAATCTGGGCAACAAGGCGCGGTTCACGGCGCACAACGAGTCGCTGCAAGGCTACCACGGCGCCAAGCTGCGGAACTATCAGGATTTGCTCGACCAAGCGCTCTATAGCCCGGAAGGCGGCCTCAACTGGAGCACGCTGGATCTGCTCAACGCCAAATACATCGCGCTGCCCGCCGGTCAGGACGGTCAGGTGATGGAAACGTCGCCCGATCCCGAGCATCTCGATGTCGCGTTCGTCGACCGGGCGGCGGGCGAGACGATTTTCCGCAACCGAGGCGTTCTGCCGAGGGCGTTCTTCATCGGCCGGGTCGAGCAGCAGCCGGGCAAGGAAGCGGGCGTGCGCCGACTGAGCGATCCGGCGTTCGATCCGCACACGACCGCGTTCACGTATGAAAAACTGCCCCAATCGATCACACCCGACAGCACCGCGACGGTCCAGATCACGGATCGCGGCGTCCAGTCGATGTCGCTGACGACGACGGCAGCGCGACCGGCGTTTCTCGTCCTGAGCGAGATTTATTACCCCGCCGGCTGGACGATGACGGTGGACGGCAAGCCGACGACGATTTACCAAACCGATCACGTCCTGCGCGGCGTCGTCGTTCCGGCCGGGACTCATAAGTTGGAGATGAACTTCGCCCCGACGTCGTACACGACCGGGCTGCTCGTGACCCGCATCAGCACGATCCTCGTTTACGGCGGACTGCTCGCGCTCGCCGTGCTGCTGGTCGTGCGCCGCCGCCGTCGGCCGGTGGGCGAACCGGCGCCGGTCGCATGACGACGCGGCTGGATCGGCGCGTGCTGGTCGTCGCTTATTACTTCCCGCCGTCGGGTGGCAGCGGCGTGCAACGGACGCTGAAACTCGTCCGCTATCTGCGCGATTTCGGCTGGGAACCGGTCGTGCTGACGGTGGCCGACGGCGAGTATCCGAACCTCGATCCGTCGCTCGCCGCCGAGATTCCGCCCGAGGTCGCGGTCTATCGTAGCCGGGCGGTCGAGCCGTTCGCGCTGTATAAGAAGCTGCTCGGGCACAAGCCAGAGGCGAAGGTTTCGGTCGGATTCCTCAACGAAGGCTCGGCCGGAACATCGTGGCGCGAGAAGCTGGCCCGAGCCGTGCGCGGCAACGTGTTCATCCCCGACGCCCGGATCGGCTGGCTGCCCAGTGCGGTCCGGCTCGGGCGACGGGCGATTCGCGAGCAACAGGTTCAGGCGATCTACTCGTCGGGACCGCCGCACACGGCGCACCTGATCGCCCGCTCGCTCGCCCAGAAAACGGGTCTGCCGTGGCTGGCCGATTTCCGCGACCCGTGGACGGACATCGATTTCATCGACGAGCTGCGGATGGGTCGCGTGGCCCGTTGGCTCAATGCCCGGCTCGAACGGCGCGTGCTGCGCGAGGCGACCGTCGCCGTGACCGTTTCGCCATCGTGGGCGCGAATGCTGGCGGCGAAAGTCCCCGGCAAACCGGTCCAAGTGGTGACCAACGGCTACGACCCGGCCGATTTCGTCGGCGTCGAACCCATTAGCCCGGCGAAGTTTGCGGTCACGCACGTCGGCAACCTGGTTCGGGCGCGGAACCCCGACGGGCTGCTCCGCGCGGCGGCCGAGTTGGCCCGAGAGGACGCCGAGTTCGCCCGCGACTTCGAACTCGCCTCGGTCGGCAACATCGACGGCGCGACGCGGGCGACGATGGCGCAACTCGGGCTGTCGCACGCGCTGCGGCACGAGCCGTACATGCCGCACGCCGAGGCGCTGCGCCACGTTTTGGGCGCGCCGGTGCTGCTGCTGATGGTCAACGACGCGCCGAATCAGGCTGGCGTGCTGCCCGCGAAGCTGTACGAATATCTGGGTTCCGGTCGCCCGGTGCTCGCCGTCGGCCCGCCGAGCGGTGACATCGCGACGATCTTGGCCGATACGGGCGGCGGCAGCGTGTTCGCCTACGACGACATCGCCGGGCTGAAAGCCGAACTCACCCGCTTGTATTCCCACTGGCGCTCGGACCGCGCCGCTGCCCGTCCGGTCGTCGTGCCGC
>JBBSVG010000258.1:0-4895 GCA_038233775.1 Bacteroidota bacterium
ATATTTCCTCTACTTCGAGGAAATCGACTGGGCCGACCGGGCGCGCGGCCGGTTTGCGCTGGCTTGGGCGCCGGACAGCGTCGTCTTTCACCGCGAGAGCGCGGCGACCGGCGGGACCGCGAACACGTCGTCGGCTGCGGCCTATTACTTCTTCCGCAACCGACTGCTTCACGCCCGCCGCTTCTCGCCCGCCCGGCTGCCAACCGTCCTCGGCCGGATGTTTATTACCGTCGCCAAGCGCGTGATTCAACGCGACGGACCGGGCCTGCGCTTGCTCATCGGCGCCATCCGCGACGGGCTGACGGGACGCTCGGGGAAGAGAAGAGATTGATGAGTGATGATCGCGGATTGATGAAACAGCGGTGCGGCGCTGTTCGGCATTGTCGTTTCTGTCACCCTGAACGAAGTGAAGGGTCTCACGCCGAAGCAAGTCTCCGTTCGTAGTGTCGCCACAGGCGCGACTGTCGAATCCATGAACGGGCCTAAAAAAGCCCTCGGCAAGTCGTGAACGATGAAACGGATAGGTCAGTAGAAGGAATGAACGAGCGAACCGAGCAGGTGACGGCGTACGGCGAATTGTTGCAGGATGCGATCTGCGACGGGCTGGAGGCGTTCGAGCCGACGGTGCGGTTCCGCGAGGACCGCTGGGAGCGGCCCGGCGGCGGCGGCGGTCGGAGCCGCGTGCTGGCCGACGGCGAGACGTTCGAGAAGGCGGGCGTCGGCTTCTCGGCGGTTCACGGCGAGCTGCCGGAAGCGGCGGCCCGCTCGCTCGGCGCCGGTGACGGCGGGACGTTCTTCGCCACCGGCGTCTCGCTCGTGCTGCACCCGCTCAACCCGTTCGTCCCGATTGTCCACCTCAACGTTCGCTATTTCGAACTGAACGGCGGCGCCGACCGCTGGTTCGGCGGCGGGATCGACCTGACACCGATCTACGTCAATCCCGCCGACGCCGCGCACTTCCACGGCTCGCTCAAGTCGCTGCTCGACCCGTTCGGCGCCGACCGCTACCCGGCCTACAAGCGGACGTGCGACGAGTATTTTTACATCCCGCACCGGGCCGAGATGCGCGGCATCGGCGGGATTTTTTACGACCATCTGCACGCCGTCGATCCGGCCGATTGGCAGGCGCACTTCGCCCTGATGCGGGCCGTCGGCGACGGGTTTCTGTCGGCTTACGCGCCGCTCGTGGCCGCGCACCGGGCCGATCCGTATGGCGAGCGGGAGCGCGATTGGCAACTCGTCCGGCGCGGGCGCTACGCCGAGTTCAACCTCGTCTATGATCGCGGGACGACGTTCGGGCTGCGAACCGGCGGCCGAACCGAGAGCATCCTGATGAGCCTGCCGCCGCTGGCACGCTGGGTGTACGACGTTCACCCCGAACCCGGCTCGCCCGAGGCCGACACGCTCCGACTGCTTCAACCCGGCCACGACTGGATTCCCGCATAACACCACCAACCGTCGATCTCCGTTCGTGGTGAGCCTGTCGAATCCATGAACGGAGCTGCTACCGCCCATCGACCTGCTGTATTATGACACCTTCTTCGACTGAGCGGCGCATTGGCGTCGTGCTGATGAACCTCGGCGGGCCGACCTCTCGCGCCGCCGTGCGGCCGTTTCTCGAGAGCCTGTTCGGCGACCCCGATATCATCAAGCTTGGCGGTGGGGTCAAACAGCGGGCGCTGGCGAAGACGATTGCCAAGTTTCGGGCGCCGAAAGTGGCGACGAAATACGAGGAAATCGCCGCCTGTCCGGCGGTCTGCTTGGGCAACGAGCATTGTGAGAACAAGGGGCGCGACAAGGTGCTGCCGTCGTGCTGCTCGCCGATCAACCCGCTGACCGAGTTGCAACGCCGGACGTTGCAGCGGACGCTTCGGGCCGCGCTGCCCGGCCGCTGGGTCAAAGTTTACACGGCGATGCGCTATTGGCTGCCGTCCACCGAGACGACCGTTGCCGATATGCTCCGCGACGGCGTGACCGATGTCGTGCTGCTCACGCTCTACCCGCACTTCAGTTGGACGACGACCGGCTCGTCGCTGCGCGAGTGGGAAAAGGTCCGCCGCGATCAGACCGCGCTCGGCAAGCCGTGGCCGTGGACCGAGACGCAGGTCAAGGATTACTTTCTGCACGATGAGTTTCTCGCCGCCGTTGAGGATCGGCTCGAAGCCGGACTGGCCCGGTTCGCGCCGGAGGATCGGCAGAAAGTTCAGATTTTGTTCACCGCCCACGGGACGCCGGTCGCCGAGCGCGAGTCCGGCGATCCGTACACGTCGCAGGTCGAGCGGACCGTCAACGAGATCATGCGCCGACGCGGCGAGACGTCGAACAACTGGTGGGTGTCGTACCAGAGCAAGGTCGGCCCGGCGAAATGGGTCCAGCCGAACACCGAAGATCTGGTCATGCGGCTGATCGATTATGGCGCAAAGCACTTTTTGATGGTTCCCATCGCCTTCGTGACCGACCACATCGAGACGCTGCACGAACTCGGGATCGAACTCGGCGAGGCAGTCGAGGAAAGCGGTCGGCACGTCGAACAGATCGTCGTGACCGAGGGGTTGAACGACCACCCGCGCTTCATGTCGTGTCTGGCCGATCTCGTCCTGACGCGGCTGAACCTGACCGCTGCGGTTGCGTCCGCACCGGTCGCCGCCGAGCGGTGACGACGCTGCCGTGTCCCGTCGCGGCCTGGGCGCGGGCGACGCCGGACGCCCCGGCGCTGCACTTCAACGGCCGGTTGTGGACCTACGCCGACCTCGACGACGCCGTTCGGCGGACGGTTGGGGCGCTCGTTGGGTGCGGACTCGGGCCGGGCGACCGGATCGCGGCCCGGCTCGGCAACCGCCCGGAAGCCGTGTTCTTGCTCCACGCGGCGGCCCGGCTCGGCCTGACCGTTGCCCCGCTCAACACGCGGTTGACGCCCGCCGAGGTTGCGGGTCAACTCGACCGGTTTCAACCCAAAATCGTCTTTTTAGACGATCTGACGGCGCTCGTTAGTTCGGTCGCCGTTCGTCCGCTGATCGACCTTTCCGACGGCGAGCCGTCGCCGCTCGACCAGACCGAGCCGGACCTGCCGTGGACCGTTCTGTTCACGTCGGGCACAACCGGTCAACCTAAAGCGGCGGTGCTGACCTACGGCGCCCATCATTCGCACGCGCTCCGCTCGGCGCTGAATCTGGGCGGCGAGCGGTCGCAGCGCTGGTTGGCCGTGCTGCCGCTGTTCCACGTCGGCGGCGTGGCGATGACGGTCCGCTCGGCGGTCGTCGGCGGGTCGATGGCGATTCACGAGCGGTTCGACGCCGATGCCGTCAGCCGGGCGCTGGACGAGGACGGGATCACGCACGTCTCGCTCGTCGCCACGGCGCTGTCGCGGCTGCTCGACCACCGAGCCGGTCGGCCGCTGCCCGATTCGCTTCGCATCGCGCTGATCGGCGGCGGACCGGTTCCGCCCGCGTTGCTCGCCCGAGTGACCGGACCAACGGCGATCCTGACGACTTACGGGCTGACCGAAGCCGCCAGCCAAGTCACGACGACGCTGCTGGGCGAGCCGCCGGACGGCACCGCCGGGGTTCCGCTCTCCGGCATCGAGGTCCGCGTGACAGGCAAATCGGGCGCGGTCGGTGAGATCGAGGTGCGCGGCCCGACCGTTATGCGCGGCTATTGGGACGATCCCGCCGCGACCGCCGCCGCCTTCACGCCCGACGGCTGGCTCCGCACCGGCGACCTCGGTTCGCTTGACGAACGTGGCCGACTCACCGTTCACTCGCGCCGCTCCGACCTGATCGTGACCGGCGGCGAGAATGTCTATCCGGCCGAGGTCGAGGCCGCGCTGCTCGAGCACAGCGACGTGATCGAGGCCGCCGTCGTCGGGCTGCCGGATGATATTTGGGGCCAGACGGTCGCCGCCGCCGTCGTGCTCCGTCGCCCGTTGTCGGAGGTGAACCTTGAGCCGCATCTGCGCGACCGGTTGGCCGGGTACAAGCTGCCGCGCCGGTTCGTCCAACTCGACGAACTGCCCCGAACCGCCTCCGGCAAGGTGGACCGCCCCGCCCTGCGCGAAGCGCTGACCGCCGCGCCGTGACACCGGGGCTTTTTCGACGATGCCAGTTCGGCTGCATCTCCGCGACAGTCGCTGCGAGTGGGCGAAGTCTCGTCAAAAAAAGCATTGACAAACGCCGGGCGTGCGCTATCTTTCGCGCTATCTGCCTGTCCATCGCTTGGAAAGGTGGTCCCCGCCGGTTCGCCTTCCTCTCACCCCTTCATCTAAGGATCGCCGCATGAACAAGCTCGCTACACGCGCACTCGGACTGCTGCTGCTCGGCGGTGCTCTCGCCACCGGCACCGCCAGCGCCCAGACCACCTTCACTAACCCGGCGCCGATCACGATCAACGACGTCACCACGGCTACTCCGTACCCGGCACCCGTGACCATCGCAGGACTGAGCGGCACCATCACGAAGCTGACGATCACGCTCAACAACCTGTTTCACACCTTCCCCGACGACATTGACGCGCTGCTCGTCGCCCCGGACGGCACGACCAACCTCGTCTTCATGTCCGACGCGGGCGGCGGCGAGGATGCCAGCAACTCGACGCTCGTGTTCGACGATGCTGCGGCGGTTGCCATCTTTAACGACACCCCGCAGGGCACGCTCCCGGGCAACACTACCACGACGTACCGGCCCGCCAACTATGTGGACTTCCCCGACAACTTCCCGGCCCCGGCTCCGGCCCCATCGGTGGCCACGGCGCTCTCCGTGTTCAACGGGCTGAACCCGAACGGTGTCTGGAACCTCTACATCGTCGATGATCTTGATGGCGATGCGGGTCAGGTGGCCAGCGGCTTCACGCTGACGATCACCACAGCAGATGCGCCGCTGCCGGTCGAGCTGTCGGCCTTC
>JBBSVG010000259.1:0-4894 GCA_038233775.1 Bacteroidota bacterium
CGAAGGTGCAATCGGCGAGCAGGTTGCCGTTGTCGGTGCGGTAATCGGGCCGCACGCGGACTTGGGCGCCGAGCGATTCGATCCCGCGCACGGCCAGCGGTTCGGCGAACGGCAGAATCTCGACCGCCAGCGGCGCCGCGCTGCCCAACCGCTCCACCGCCTTGCTCGAATCGGCGACGACGACGAACCGCCGGGCGACTCGGGCGACGATCTTTTCCCGCAGCAACGCGCCGCCCTGGCCTTTGGTCAGGTTGAGGTCGGCGTCCACCTCGTCGGCGCCATCGATGGCGAGGTCGAGGATCGGCGCTTCGGCAAAGGTCACGATTGGAATGCCGACCGAGCGAGCCACCGCCGCCGTCCGCTCCGAAGTCGGCACGCCGACCAGATCGCCCACCCGACCGGCCGCGATTTCACGACCGAGCGCTTCCAAGAAGAACTGGATCGTCGAGCCGGTGCCCAGCCCGAGTTTCATCCCCGACCGAACGAGCGGCACCGCCGCTTCGGCCGCCTGCTGTTTGGGGTTCATGGCAGCGTGGTCAGCGCGTCGCGGAGGTCTTGAATCAGATCGTCGCAGTCCTCGACGCCGACGGAGAGCCGGATCAGCCCGTCACCCAACCCGGCCGACCGGCGAGCGGGCGCGGGCACCGACGCGTGGGTCATGCTGGCCGGATGCTCGACCAGACTCTCGACGCCGCCCAACGATTCGGCCAGCGCGAACAGCCGCATCTTCCCGGTGAAGTCCATCGCCTGCTCGACCGTCACATTTTTCAACTCGAACGAGACCATCCCGCCGAAGCCGCGCGGCATCTGCCGAACGGCCAGTTCGTGCTGCGGGTGGGTCGTCAAACCTGGGTAGATGACGTGCGCGACCTTCGGGTGTCCGGCCAGAAACTCGGCCACAGCCAGCCCGTTCGATGAATGCCGCTCCATCCGCAGGTGCAGCGTCTTGACGCCACGCAGCGCGAGAAAGCAGTCCATCGGTCCCGGCACCGCGCCCGAAGCGTTCTGCAAGAAGCGCAACGTCTCGCCGAATTCGTGGTCGCTCGTCACGACGATCCCGCCGACGGTATCGGAGTGACCGCCCAAATACTTCGTCGTCGAGTGGACGACCAGATCGGCGCCGAGCGCGAGCGGCTGTTGCAGGTACGGGCTGGCGAACGTGTTATCGACGACGACGGCCAGATTGCACCCCTTCGCCCACGAACTGATCGCTTCGATGTCGATCACCTTCAGCAGCGGATTGGTCGGCGTCTCGAGCCAGATCATCCGCGTCTCATCGCGCAGGGCCGACTTGACCCGGTCGAGATCGGTCATATCGACGAACGTGAAGCGGAAGCCGAACCGCTCATAGACCTTCGTGAACAGCCGCCGCGAGCCGCCGTAGAGGTCGTCCGAGGCGATGATGTGGTCGCCTTGACCGAGCAACTTCAGGATCGCGTCGCAGCCGGCCAGTCCGCTGCCGAAGGCGACACCGGTCGTGGCGCCCTCGAGCGCGGCGATGCTCCGCTCCAGCGCCTGCCGGGTCGGGTTCGACGTGCGGGCGTACTCGTGGCCCTGATGCACGCCGGGCGACTTCTGGACGTAGGTCGAGGTCTGGTAGATCGGCGGCATGATCGCGCCGGTCGAGGGATCGGGAAACTGCCCGGCGTGGATCGCCTGGGTGCCGAACCCGTCCTGCTGCTCTGGAGAAGACGCCTGAGACATGGCGAAAAGGGTCTGCAAATGGTGAAAACGGAGCGGGGCGGACACCGATAAAGCGTCCGCCCCGAGACAGAGAACAGACCGGTCAGTCTATTTCGAGTGAATCTGCGCGCCGGTCTTGGCACCGAGGGCAACCAACTCGCTCTCGGCGAAGAAGTAATTGCTCTCGATGAAAGCGTTGTCCACCGAATCCGAGCCGTGGACGATGTTCTCGCCTTTCGAGTCGGCGTAAAGCTTCCGCACCGTGCCTTCATCGGCTTGGGCGGGATCGGTCGCGCCGATCAGCTTGCGGAAGTCGGCAACGGCGTTGTCCTTCTCCAGCACGAGCGGCATACACGGCCCGCTCGACATGAACTGCGTCAGCTCGCCGTAGAACGGGCGGGCCTTGTGGACGGCGTAGAAGCCGCCAGCCGTCTCGGCCGTGAGCTGCGCCAGCTTCGCGGCGACGACGGTGAACCCGGCCGCCTGGATCTGGGCGATGACCTTACCGGTGATGCCTTTGCGGACGCAGTCGGGCTTCAGAATCGCGAGGGTACGTTCCAACGGGAAAACTCCTGAGGTTGATGAAAAAGATCAGTCGAGTCGGTTGCGCTCGATCTGGTCGAGATCGGCCAGAATCTGCTCGAATGAGGCGTTGCTGTCGTCGCCCAGCGAGCGGAGCGCGTCGAGAATGGCCGGCAGTTCGGTCTGCAACGAGTCACCCCGATCCTGCGCGGCCAAGAACTCGGCGTACTCGATCAGCGCCGTGCGCCGCGAGCCGGACAGTTCGTAGAGGAACAGTTCGAGCAACCGCTTGAGCGCGTTGGCGGCGGTGCTGAGCGGCCGACGCTGGCTCCGGCTGCTGCTGCGCGACAACTCGTTTGCCTGAGCGATGAGCTGCTCGATCTCCGACGGCGGGGCCGGCTGCTGCTGTTGCTGCGGCTCGCGACCGCCGCTGCGCCGTCCGTCGTGGCGACCGCTGCGGTCCCGGTCGCGACCGCCGCCGCCCCGGTACGACTCGGGCGCGATCACCGGCGGACCGATGGCGACTGGCGGCCGACCGGCAGGCGGCGCGCTCTGGCTGAGCGTCGGCGGCTCGTAGCCGTTGGCGTAGGCATCGGCCACGTCGCGGTAGCGGTCGGCCAGCGGATCGGCGGCGGGCGCCGGTGCGGTCGGCTCGGGCGAGGCCAGCGCCGTCAGATCCTCGACGTAGTGCGCGTCCGAGGTCGGGCCATCGGTCATCTCGCCGGTGGCTGGGGCGGACTCGTCGTCGCTGCTGGTCGTCTCGACGGTCGGCACCCCGCGACCGCGCTTGCGGCGGCGGTTGCGCGAGCGGCGCTTCGAGCGGGTCGCCTCGGTCTCGGTTCCGGTGTCGTCGCTGTCCGTCTCGTCGCTCTCGTCGTCGTCGCTCGTTGCGGCTTCGCTCGACGGCATCGACATCTCGCCGGCGGGCTGCTCGGGCGGGGCGACGTACAGCTTGCCGATGGACTCCGGCGGCGCGACGCCTTCCATCGTCCCGATGGCGTCCTCATCCAGATCGAAGCCGAGCATCGTCTTGGCGATCTGCGCGGAGTTCATCGGCAGATCGGCGGCCGGGGCTGCGAGCACCGATTCGTCACCGTCGGCCGCTGCGATCTCGCTGAACGACAGCTTCGGCCGCCGCCGCTTGGGTCCGACACCGCGACGGCTCGGGCGCTCACTGCCGCCGAACGTCAGGAACTCCGGCTCGTCCTCGCCAGTCGCTTCGGTCGTCGCTTCGGTCACCGACGAGACGCTGACCTCGCTGGTCGCCGTCGGCTCGAGCAGCGCCGGCGGGGCGACATCGGTTGCCGCTTCGCCGATCTCCTCGGCTGTGATCGGTTTGGTATCGGTCTGCTCGGTCGGCGTTTCGTCGGCCGATGACTGCGCTGCGGTTCGCTTGCCGCGACCTCCGCGACGGCGGCCTGATCGGGCCGGGGCGCTCGTCTCGTCGGTTGAAGCCGTCTCAGCATTCTCGGAAGTCTCATCGACTGCCGTCATCGTCGGCTCGTCAGTCGTCGGTTCGACTGTCTCGGGCTGTAGATCAGCCGGCGTGGTCGCGAGGGCCGACTCGGCGGCGGGCGGCTCGACTGGTCGGCGACGCGGGGCACGGCCTTTCGGCTTCGGCGCGGCGGCGACCGGCTCCGGCGTCGAGTCGGCGGCAGCGGCGGGTCGGCACCGGGGCGCTCGCGGGAGGCGGGCGGCGGGCGGTTCGGTTGTCGTCGGGGCGACGGCGGCCGGGGTTTCGGTTGTGACAGCGGCGGGCGTATCGTCGGCTGATTTGGCGCGACGGCCGCCACGGGCGGGCCGCTTGGGCTTCTGTTCGTCTGCGGGCATGGGGTTGAACATTGGAGATGCGGACGGGCGCCGGGCGGCCGGGGCATCGCACGCGACGCCCATCGGGCCACCGGATCGCCCGACTGTTCGGGGCGATCCGCGCCGGGAGTCGTCCCGGAAAAAGAGGCGTCGTGCGAGGTGCCGGGTTCCCCGAGGGAACGCTGTCGGCGGGGTTCGGACGACCCTCACGGATTGGGTTCGGCCACCGGACCCGGATCGGGCGTCGGTGGCCGGGCAATGCTCAGCGCGATCTCAGTCGCGCGTTTTCAGCCGACGAGCGAGGCCATCGTTTCGCCGATGATGGCCGGCGTCTCGACCACCCGGACGCCCGCCTCCTCCATCGCTCGCATCTTCTCCTCGGCCGTCCCCTTGCCACCTGAAACGATGGCGCCAGCGTGGCCCATTCGGCGACCCGCCGGGGCGGTTCGACCGGCGATGAAGCCGACGACCGGCTTGGTCACGTAGGCCTTGATGAACGCGGCCGCTTCTTCTTCGGCCGAGCCGCCGATCTCACCGATCATGACGATGGCCTCGGTGTCGGGATCATCGTTGAACAGCCGGATCGCGTCGATGAACGGCGTGCCGATGATCGGGTCGCCGCCGATGCCGATGCAGGTGCTCTGGCCCAACCCCTGCGCGGTGAGCTGGCCGACCGCTTCGTAGGTGAGCGTGCCCGAGCGGCTGACGACGCCAATCGTCCCCTGCTTGTGGATGAAGCCCGGCATGATGCCGACCTTCGCCAGACCGGGCGAGATGACGCCGGGGCAGTTGGGTCCGACGAGTCGCGACGACGTGCCTTGTAGGAAGGCCGACGCTTTCAACATGTCGGCCACCGGGATGCCTTCGGTGATGCAGACGA
>JBBSVG010000260.1:0-4877 GCA_038233775.1 Bacteroidota bacterium
CGACCGGCAGGATGATCTTCCGCGCCGTCGTCCGCTTACCGACGAGCGCTTGAAACTCGGCCACGCGCACGGCGTCGGACAGCCGGACGGTGGCCGGGTTGAGGTTCGGTATCTCGATCCCGACCGCAGCCTCGCCGGGAATCGGGGCGATGATGCGGATGCCACGGGCGGCAAGCGCCAGCGAGAGATCGTCGGCGAGCGAGACGATCCGGCTGATCTTCACGCCCGGCGCCGGGCTGAGCTTGAACAGCGTGATGACCGGGCCGCGCTGGACCTCGATGGGGCGGTCGGCGGCCAGTTCGATCCCGTGATCGCGCAGCGTTCGGGTGAGGACTTCCTTGCGGATCTCCAGATCCTCGTCAGCCGATTCAGGCTCGGGGTCGCCGGGATCGAGCAGCGAGAGCGGCGGAAAGGTGTAGGTGATCGTCTCGGCCGAGCGGTCGTCGCTGGCCTGAACGGCGGGCGCTTTCGGGTCGCGGGCAACGGCGTCGCGAACCTCGTCGTGCTCTTTGAACGCCACTTCCGGCTCGGCAGCGGCAACTGGCGGCGAGGCTGGCTCATCATCGGCCAGCATCCCGAGGGCGCGGCGGGCCTCCCGTTCGCGGGCCGACATCGTCCGCTCGGCCTCCGCCGATTGGGCGTCCGCCTCGGCTTGCGCCTTCGCTTGGGCTGTCCGAACCGGCGGCGCGTCCATCGCGTCGGCGACCGGCGAGCGCGTGGGCTCGGGTCGAGCCGGAACGCGCAGATCGGCCGTTCGGGTCGAGGCGACGATGGGTTCGGGCGGCGCGGGCTTCGGGCGGGCCGCAACCGGCGGCGTGTCGAGCACGGCGTTGGCGATGGCGGCCGCCCCGGCGTTGCGCACAGGCGTCGGCTCGGGCAGCAACTCGACTTGCGGTGCGGCGCGGCGACGGGCGGACGGTGCGGGGGCCGGTTCCTCGTCGGCTTCGTCGTCGTCGAGATCTTCGTCGTCGGCTTCCTCGTCGGCCAAGCAGCGGGCTTCGGCCCGAGCCTCGGCGCGTTCGACTCGGGCGGCTTGCCAGTCGGCTAACTTCTCGCGGCTGCCGATCCCGAGGTTGCGGGCATAGCCGGCCAGCCGGTCGGCGGTCCGTTGCAGATCGAGATCGACCAGCAGGACGACGACGGCGGCGAGCAGCGTTCCGGTCAACAGCAGCCCGCCGATTCGGCCGAGCAGGGCGTTGAGCATGACCGCCAGGAATCCGCCGATCCCGCCGCTCCAGACCGGATCGGGTTGCGGCATCTGCGCGATCCCGACGAACGTGGCGACGAGGGCGGCGGCCGAGAGGCCGTAGAGCGATAGGTAGCCCAGCCGCTCGTAGTCGCCGCCGCGAAAGATCGTCCAGCCCCAGCCCATCGCCAGCAGCGGGATGACCAGCGCCGAGCGCCCGAGCATCCCGACGATGAACAGGTTCGCGACCGCCGCGCCGGAGAGACCGAGCCAGTTGTGGACCTGCTCGCTGGCCGAGCGGCCCATCTCGGTCAGGCCGAGATAATCCTTGAAGTGGAACCCGTCGAGCAGCGTCGCGTCGGCGCGGGTGAAGGTGGCGAGGCAGAGCAACAGCAGGAACCCGACGACCAGCAGCAACACGCCGGTCAGTTCGCGCTGCCGCTGCGGCGTCAGGCCGTGCTTGGTCGCTTTCTTCGGTCGAGCGGGCGGACGAGCGGCTGGATCGGCGGCTGGCTTGCGGCTTGATGCGCGGGCAGCGGCCGGTCGCGCGGCTACAGCATCGTCGTCGGCTGCGACTCGCGCCGAGGGGCGGGCCACGGGTCAGGCTCCCAGTTCGGCTGCCGATCCGGCAGCGGCGGCCGACGGTCGACCGGTCGGGATCGGGGCGCCGGGCGAGACGAGATCGACTTTTTTGAACTTCGCCGCCACATCGCGCCGGAGCTTCAGCACCGAGCCATCGAAGATCGGGACGACCGGAATCGTGTCGAGCGCGGCGCAGATACCGAGATCGGCTTCATAGCCCAGTTCAATCAGCGCCCGACCGTGGTCGCTCTCGCGCAGCGCTCCGAGCAGATCGCCGCCGGTTGCTTCATACAACCGCTGGGCGGCGCGGGCGCCGTCGGCCAACGTGACCGGGCGGTGTCGGCTCAGTCCATCGACAAGCAACCCGGCACAGACGGCGTCTTCCTGGGAAAACGACCGCTCGTGTCCGGCGCAGACGATCAGGACGTGCTCGATCTCGGCCGTCGCGATGTGCTCGACGATCTTGCCAGCGTTGATGATCCCACCGACGATCAGTTGTCGGGCCAGTCGGCCACGGACGAGGGCAGCGGTGCCGTTGGTCGTCGTGAGGATGATCGTCTTGCCCGAGACGCGGGCGGGGGTGAACTCCGCTGGCGAGTTGCTCAGGTCGAACCCATCGATCAGCTTGCCGCCGCGCTCGCCGGCCAGCAGGAACACGCCGGCGAACAGGTTCGACGAGATCTTGATGGCCGCATCGACCGAGGCGACCGGGACGATGTCTCGCGCGCCGCCATTCAGCGCGGTCGCGATGGTCGTGCTGGCCCGCAGCACATCGACGATGACGACCAACTGATCTTTCAGGTGGCCTTCGTCGATCTGCGTCGGGGAAAACAGAACATCAACTCTCATCGGCGAACTCAGGGAAACCGGCGGGTGGTGAGCGGGCGGCTCAAAGAAACGGCAGCTTGACGACGGTGGCCGGAATGGATTTGCCGCGCACCGAGACGAAAATCGCGCTGCCGACGGCGGCGTGGGCGGTCTGGACGTAGCCCATGCCGATCCCCCGGTTCAACCCCGGCGAGACCGTCCCGCTCGTGACCGTCCCGATGGCCGCGCCGTCGGCATCGACCAGCGGGTAGCCGTGCCGGGGACACGCGCGGTCATCGAGCGTGAAGCCGACCAGCTTGCGGCTCGGTCCGGCGGCTTTCTTCTCGACCAGCGCGTCGTGGCCGATGCACGGGGTCGATTTGCCCAACTTCGTCACCCAACCCAGCCCGGCCTCGAGCGGATCGGTCGTTTGGTCGATGTCGTTGCCGTACAGACAATAGCCTTTCTCCAGCCGAAGCGTGTCTCGGGCGCCGAGACCGATGGGCTTCAACCCGACCGGCGCTCCAGCCGCCATCAACGCCGACCAGACCGCCGGACCGTGGGCGGCGTCGAAGTACAGTTCGAAGCCAAGTTCGCCGGTGTAGCCGGTGCGCGAGATCGTCGCCGGGACGCCAGCGAGCGTGCCCTCGTCGAACCGGTAATACGCCAGTTCGGTCAGGTCGCAGTCCGTCACGATGGGCTGCAGCGCTTGGACAGCGAGCGGACCCTGAACCGCAAGCAGCGCGGTCTGATCGGACACGTCAGTCACGGTCACGTTGCCCAACTCGGCGGCGACCGATTGCATCCACGCCACGTCCTTGTCGCGGTTGGAGGCGTTGACGACGAGCATGAACCGGTCGGCGTAGCGATAGACGAGCAGGTCGTCGATGATCCCGCCGCTGGGCATACACATCGTCGCGTACTGCGCGTGATTGGGCAACAACCGCTCGGCGTCGTTGGTCGAGAGCCGCTGAACCAGCGCGAGCGCGTTCGGTCCCGAGATGATGACCTCGCCCATGTGCGACACGTCGAACACGCCGACGGCGGTGCGGACGGTCCGGTGCTCGGCCAGAATCCCCTCGGGATACTGAATCGGCATCTCGAACCCGGCGAACGGGATCATCTTCCCGCCGAGGGCAACGTGCTGATCGTGGAACGGCGTGCGGGCCAGCGTCGTCGTCGTCGGGTCGTTCATTCGGCGGGAATTCAGAGGTCGGCTGGCGGGGCAGGGACGGCCGACAAACCTACGAAATTCCGCCCGACGTGTCAAGCTCGGTCGCGCCGGACCTACTGCTTATTTATAGAGCATATACTTTTTCCTAAGCGTCTCGAAAGACGAGACTTCCGGCCTCCACATCGCCACGATCTCGGCTACAGGTGCGTTGCGGTCGAGCGCCGACTGGAGGCGCGGCGTGCCGGAGAGCTTGTCGAGCCAGCCGTCGCGGCGGAAGCGGACGGAGTCGCCGCCGACGGCTTTCAGCGCCGAGAGGAGTTCGACGCCGAGGGCAACCGGCCGCAGCGCCGACGGGTCGGTCACGTCGAACCGGACGCCGCCGCACGACCGGCCGTTCAGCTTCGGCGAGGTTGCGCCGGGGTTGGGCGTCGGGGTGAAGCGGACGGCGCGGACCCGGACGCCGGGCAGGTTCCGCCGGGTCAGTTCAGCCGCCAACTTGTCGCCGTCGATGAACGGGGCGCCGATGGTCGCAAACGGCGCGTCCGTCCCGCGACCCTCGCTGACGTTGGTTAAGGCTTCAACGAAACAGGTGCCGGGGTAGAGTTGCGCCGTCTCGACCGTCGGCAGGTTGGGCGACGGGGCGACCCACGTCCGGCCGGTTTGGGTCCAGCCCATCGCCCGCGACCAACCGCGCATCGGGACGACGGTCAGCTCGGGTTGCGCGGCCATCCACTTTTCGCCGTTGATCATCCGGGCCAGCTCGCCGACCGTCAGCCCGTGTGTGACGGGAATCGGGTACTGGCCGACGAACGATTTCTGCGCCGGTTCGCGCAGAAACCCCTCGACGCGTTCGCCGCCCAACGGGTTCGGCCGGTCGAGCACGACGACCCGTTTGCCGCGCTCGGCGGCGGCTTCCATGACGTATCCGAGCGTCGAGATGTAGGTGTAGAACCGGGCGCCGACGTCTTGAATGTCATACACGAGCACATCGACGCTGTCGAGCATCGCCGCGTAGGCTTCCATGTGCCGCGCGAACAACTCGCGGTCCGCCGGATCGACCTCGTCCCACGGCGGGACCCGCGGGTCGGACGGCGGCAGCACGGTGTCGGCGGGCACCAGCCCGGCCTC
>JBBSVG010000261.1:0-4861 GCA_038233775.1 Bacteroidota bacterium
AACCCGACGAACGCGGCGATCCCTTCCCAGCTTTTGCCCCAGATCTTGTGCGCGCCCCAGCGCCGACCAACCAGCGCCGCCGCCGTGTCGCCGACGACGAGCATGACGAAGGCGCCGATGAAGATCGGTTGCGGCAACAACACGATGAACAGGACGGCGGCGATCAGGACATACGTCGCCCCGGTGAACGTCTGCCGGTCGGTGCCGCCTTGCTCGTGCGGCCGGAGCATGGCGCCGAAGAAACGGCCGATCAGCGCGGCGGTCGGCGGGTGGTGGCGGCGGAGCAGATCGACGGTTACGGCAACGGTCAGCATCGGGATGCCCATCGCCAGCATCGTTCGGAGCGGCAGAAAGCTGTACAGAACTGGAATCAGCAGCGACGTCAGATGAATCGACTTGCGCGCTAATTCCTGTCGGTAGGCGATTCCGCCCGAGGGTGCTTCTTCGGGAAACGCCGTCGGCTCGGGGGCACTCTGCTGCTCGGGTGTCGTCACGGGGCGGTCGCGGCGGGAGTTGGCTCGGCGGCGAGCGGATCGACGACGGGCGGCAACATCGGCAGCGGTTGGCCGGCGACGAGCCGCTCGATGTCGGTCTGGTCCAGCGTCTCGCGGTCGAGCAGCGCCCCGGCAAGCGCGTGGAGCAGGTCCATGCGGGTCTCGAGCACCGACGTCGCGCAGGCCAGTCCGCCGTCGATCAACCGCTTGATCTCGCCGTCCACCAGCCGCGCCAGGTCATCGGAAGCCAGAGCACCGCTCGGGTCCGCGCCGCCCGAGTCGGCGCCGATGAGAATCGGGCCGACGGCGTCGCTCATCCCGTAGCGCGTGACCATCGCACGGGCCAGCGCGGTCGCTTGGGTGATGTCGCCCGACGCGCCGGTCGTGACGTGCTCGGGACCGAAGATCAGCGCTTCCGCCGCTCGGCCGCCGAAGCTCATCGCCAGCCGGTTCGTCATCTTCTGCCGCGTCTCGTTGTGCAGTTCCTCGCTCGGCAGCGAGTACGTCGCCCCGAGCGAGCGGCCGCGCGGGACGATGGTGATCTTATGCAGCGGATCAAGCCCCGGCAGCGCAATCGAGATCACCGCGTGGCCCGCCTCGTGGTAGGCCGTCAGCCGTTTTTCCGACTCGGACAGGATCAGCGAGCGGCGCTCGGGACCCATCAGTACCTTGTCTCGGGCCAACTCGAAATCGGCTGCGCCGACGGTTTCGCCGCCGCGTCGGGCTGCGAAGATGGCCGCTTCGTTGACCAGATTTGCCAGTTCCGCCCCAGCGAAACCCGGCGTCGCCCGTGCGATTCGGTGCAGATCGACCGTCGGATCGAGCGGCAAATCTCGGGTGTGGACCCGCAAAATCCCCTCGCGACCGCGCACGTCCGGCAGATCGACGATCACATGGCGGTCGAATCGACCCGGCCGGAGCAGCGCCTTGTCGAGCACGTCGGACCGGTTGGTCGCGGCGATCAGGATGACGTGCTCGTTGGCCGAGAAGCCGTCCATCTCGACCAGCAACTGGTTCAGCGTCTGTTCGCGCTCGTCGTTGCCGCCGCCGGTGCCAGCCCCGCGATGTCGGCCGACGGCGTCGATCTCGTCGATGAACAAGATGCACGGCGCGTGCTTGCGCCCTTGCTCGAACAGATCGCGCACCCGCGCCGCCCCAACGCCGACGAACATCTCGACGAAATCGGCGCCGCTCATCGAGAAGAACGGGACGCCCGCTTCGCCAGCGACGGCCCGTGCGAGCAGCGTTTTGCCGGTGCCGGGCGGACCCGTCAGCAGCACGCCGCGTGGGATCTTGCCGCCGAGCTTCTCGAACCGGGCCGGCTCGCGGAGGAACTCGACGACCTCCATCAGCTCCTCTTTGGCCTCCTCGGCCCCGGCCACGTCGGCGAACGTCACGCGGACGCCGGTTTCCTCGATGGGCTTGGCCCGACCGCGACCAAACAGCGTCGCGCCTTTCGCCCCCGCGCCGAGCTTGCGGAAGACGAACAGGTACATGACGAGGAACAGGATCGCGTACGGCAGCAACCCGAACAGCATCCCGAACCAGTCGTGGCCGCGCGTCTCGAGCTGGAAGCGGACGCCTCGGGCGGCGAGTTCGTTGGCCGTCAGCTCGGTAAACGCGGGCAGCTTGACGGTGAAACGGGTGATCGGGCGGGCACGGGTTTGCGTCGGCGCGACCGCCGCCGAATCGCTGTCTTCGTCAGTTGCGACCGCTTGCTGCCGCTTCAGGTGGCCGGTCAGCAGGTAACTGCCATCGGCGGCTTGGCTGACGACGGCAGCCTGAATCTGTTCAGTCCGCAGCAGGTCGATGTAGCGCGTGTAGCTGATTTCCGGCTGCCGCAACCGCTCTTTGGCCGTGTACCGAGCGCTGACGACGATCAGCGTGGCGACGAACGCGATCAGCGCGACGCCGAGCAGCAGCCACTTGTCCCACGACCACCGACCCGGCTCCGGCGGTCGGCGCGTCGGGCCGACGGGCTTGCGGACGCCGGGTTTCGGCGGTCGAACCGGCGTGTCATCGGTCCGAAGCGGGGGCGGAGCGGGCATAGCGGGGCGGGATCAGTCGGCGGCCTTGCCGTCGTCGTCGAGAATGTAGAGCGCCGGCAGGTTGCGGACCTTCTGCGCGTAGTCGAGCCCGTAGCCGATGACGAACAGGTTCGGGATCTCGAAGGCGACGTAGTCGATCTTGAAGTCGATCTTGGCGCACTCCGGTTTCAGCAGCAGCGAGGCGACGGCCAGCGAGGCCGGTTCTTCGAGCAGCAGCATCTCGCGCATGAACCGAACCGAGAGCCCGCTGTCGATGATGTCCTCGACCACGATCACGTCGCGCCCCTTGACGTGGGCGTTGATCCCTTTGATCAGGTTGACTTCACCCGACGAGATCTTTCGGTCGCCGTACGACGACAGCCGAAGAAAGTCCATCTCACAATCGATGGTCACGGCCCGCATCAGGTCGGCCATGAAGATGAACGCGCCGTTGAGCACGCCGATGAAGATCGGCTCGCGCCCGGCATAATCGCGGCTGATCTGCGCGCCGAGTTCGCTGACTCGGGCTTGGATCGTCTCGGGATCGTAGAGCAGCTTAAACGGTTCGTCGCGGACGGTGATCGTCGATGGGGTCATCGGGCAACCGGGTTGGGGTTGGGGAAATGGGCAGACGAGACGTGAAGATACGACGGCGCTCCGGCCCAGCCCAGCCCCGGCAACCAGACGACCGCCGAGTCGAGCGCCACAACGGGCCAGACGAGCCGAAATACTTCCGGCATCTGCCGCTGCTTCAGCCACGCGCTGACGGGCCGCGCCCGAGCGCCGGGTCGGGGCGAGATCGTGTCCGAAGTCGCAACCCGACGCAGCCGCAGCCCGTCCGGCGCGTCGTCGTCGAGCCGAATCGTCTGCCCGGCGATGGTCACGGATTCGCCAGTTGCGAGCGGAATCGGGTCGGTCGGCGCAAGCGCGGTCAGCGTCGCGGGGTCGATCAGCGCCAGTCGGTTGGCCCAGACGACGCCCGTCCGCCCGTCGCCCAACGCAACCGACGAGACGCGGCGCTGGACCGTCAGATCGTCCAGTTTGCGCGTATCGTCGGCGCTGAGCGAGCCAGCCAAATGCCGCAGCAGCGCCGCCCGGACGGTCGGCGAGTGGGCGGACAGATCGGCGATTCGCCACGCGGGCACGTCGGCCAGCGCGGGCAAATCGGTCGGCAGTCGGTCGCGGCGTCGAGCGGTCTCATCGGCCAACCAGCGCTCGGCGAGTTCGGTCAGCGCGGCGGCTTCCCTGCCGAGCGCGGTCAGATGCTCGTCCACCCGAGCGAACTGCGACCGGGCGGCGGGCAGAATCGTGCAGCGGAGCCAATTGCGCGTCGCAATCTCGGGATCAAGGTTGGTTCGGTCGGTTCGGTACGGTTGGCCGATGTGCGCCAGATAAGCCGTCAGTTCGGCTTTGGACACGGTCAGCAGCGGCCGAACCAAGCGCACGTCGGGTCGATCCTCGCGCAGCGGCCGGTCGGGTTGCATCGCCGAGAGCGAGCCGATCCCGTTGCCGCGCAGCAGCCGAAACAGCACCGTTTCGGCCTGATCGTCGGCGTGATGGCCCGTCGCGACCCGATTTAGCCCGCGCTCGTCGGCCAAACGGGCAAACCAACAGTAGCGCAACGCTCGGGCGTCGGCCTCGATCCCGCCTGTCCGCGCCGATAGATCGAAGCGCGCCACATGAACCGGCAGCCCGAGTCGCTCGGCCAGTTCGCAGACAAACCGCTCGTCGCCGTCCGAATCGTCGCCTCGCAGACCGAACTGGGCGTGCGCTAAATCGAGCCGCCAGCCGAACGCCGGTTGCAGTTCAGCGAGTAACCGGACGAGCGCGGTCGAGTCGGCTCCGCCCGATGCGGCGACCAGCACGCCCGCGCCGGTCGGCAAGAGCGTCGGCGCATGGGCAAGCAAACCGACCAACTGGCGGGTGAGCGACATGAATTCGGACAAAAAGGGACGCAATGGTTTGTTAACGCCGGGGCAACGCGTGTACCTTCATCGTTCTACCGCGTCGGGCGTTCCCCCAAGTCGATGCGGTTGACTCCCATTCGACCTCTCCTGAGATGGATCTCTGGACGATTCTGGCCGCTCTGCTCGGCCTCGCGGCCATCGGCGGCGTCATCGCTGTCCATGCGATGCAGACCAAAGCGACGAAGGACAAAGCGGATCTGCTCCGCCAAGTTGACCGGATGCGCGACGATCAGCGGCAATTGGGCGAGTCATGGCGATTGCGGTTGCAGCGGGTCGAGGACACGCACCGGCAGCTCTCCGACGGCTGGCGACTGACCGAGCAGCGCTACAAAAGCGAACTGGCAATCCGCGAAGCCAGCGAGCGCAAGCTGGC
>JBBSVG010000262.1:0-4853 GCA_038233775.1 Bacteroidota bacterium
AGGCGTTTCAGTTTATCTTGCATCCCGCGTACGGAGAGGGACTCCGCAACGTCTACCGGGAGTCGAGGTGTCTTATGAAGTTCCTTGTGTTGACAGTCGCCCTTACCGCCACCGGCGTCGGCATTGCCACCGCGCAGCCGCTGACGGGTCTGCGGCTCTGGTTGCGGGCCGATCAGGGCGTGACCGCCGATGGCGGCGGGCTGGTCAGTTCGTGGGCCGATCAGAGTGGAAGCGGATTCTCTGTCGATCAGGCCACAGGCGCTCAGCGGCCCCTTCGGGTGCTGGCGGCCGTGAACGGTCTCCCGGCCGTCGATTTCGACGGCGTGGACGACTTTCTCCGCTCAACACCGGTCGATCTGCTGGCGGGTCAGGTGAACTACTCGTTCTTCGCCGTCGTGCGACCGGATGCGACTCAAAAGCTCTATGCGGACATCTTTGACTACTCGCATACCGGCGGAAACAATTTTGTCATCCAGCAGAACTTCAACAGCACAAACGTCTTCTACAACAATGGCTCTGTAGATCAGGGGCCGTTCAGCACCACCTCGTTCAACCTCTACACCGCCACGTGGCAGAACGGGGCCACCGCCACGAGTCGCCTCAACGGGACCAACCCGATGACGGCAGCGGCCCCCAACAACACGTTCAGCCCGCCGCTGTCGATGAACGTCGGCAACTGGCAGTCAGGCAATCGGGAACTGAACGGTCAGATCGCCGAGATTCTGATCTACAACCGCGTCTTGACGCCGTCCGAGATCGGTCAGGCCGAGACGTATCTGAGCAACAAGTACGCGATTGCGACCCCAGACAACCCGCTGCCGGTCGAGTTGTCGAACTTCACCGGTCACGCCTCGGCCAACGGCATCGTGCTGTCGTGGGCGACAGCGACCGAGCGCGACAACGCCGGGTTCGCCCTCGTCCGCGACGGGGTCGAGATCGCCCGGTACGACCGCAGCCCGGCGCTCGTCGGCCACGGGACGACGGCCAACCCGAGCAGCTACGCCTACACTGACACCCGCGTCGCTGTCGGCGGACGCTACACGTACCAGTTGCGTTCGGTGGATCGGACCGGCGAGATCCACGACTACCCGCAGCAGATCACGGTCGATGTGACCGGTCCGGTGATCGAGCCGGAGTCGGCGCCGGTCGCGTTCGCGCTCCTGCCTGCCAGCCCGAACCCGTTCAACCCGGCGACGACGCTGCGTTTCTCACTCTCCGAACCGTCAACGGTGACGATCCAGGTCTATAATGGCCTCGGTCAACTCGTCGCCACCCCGCTCCAGGGCGAGGCGTTCGCCGCCGGTGGTGGTCAGACCGCGCGCTTCGACGGCTCCGGCCTGTCGAGCGGCGTCTATCACGTTCGCTTGACCGCCATCGGCGGCTCGGGCATCCGCTTCACCGCATCCGAGCGCGTTCTGCTCGTTCGGTAGCTCCTTGTTGGGGCGGCGCCAAGACCATCGGCGCCGCCCCATGAATTCTACATTTCCGAGCCCTGCGTAAGGCACCTTCATCCTGTCTATGGACATCTGCATCGACGATCTGAGCGGGCCGGAGATCTTTGAGTTGTTGCAGGATCATCTGCGGAATATGCGGCTGCACTCGCCGCCGGAGAGCGTTCATGCGCTCGATCTCGACGGGTTGCGTCGGCCGGAGATCACGTTCTGGACGGTCTGGGACGGCGGCGAGTTGCTCGGCTGCGGCGCACTGAAACAACTCGACCCGAACCACGGCGAGATCAAGTCGATGAAAACGTCGCCGCGCCACCTGCGCCGGGGCGTGGCGCGGCGGATGCTCGAGCCCCTTCTGGACGAAGCCCTGCGGCGCGGCTATGAGCGATTGAGCCTTGAAACCGGCTCGATGGCCGCCTTCGATCCGGCCCGACGCCTCTACGCCGAGGCCGGTTTCGCCGATTGCGGCCCGTTCGCCGATTATATCGACGACCCGAATAGCGTCTTTATGACCAAAGTGCTCTGATCGCTCCCGGTCGCGGTGCGGGTTCAGCGGTACCGGTCGAGCACCATCTGGGTGAAGCGCTTCGCGTCGTCGCCGTAGGGGTCGATGTTGAACCGCTGGTAGATCCGGTAGTCGATGTACTCGACCGCCGCCTGCCAGGTCGGAACCCGGCTCAGCTCAAACATCGCCAACCGGTAAGTCCCGATATCGTTGGCGAAGATTGCCCCCAACACTTGCTTCCGCTGGTCGACCGACAGAAGGGCGTGGAGGGTCTGCAAACCCGCGATCAGCTTCGCCTCGGTGGGCGGCGTAGAAAACGCATCGAGCCAGCCCGGAAGGGTACCCTCCGGCCGGAAATCGGCCCAGATGTTCGTGCGACGGTCGCCCAACCGCTGCTCCATCAGATCGCCCACCCGTCGTTCCTCCGCCTCTGCCGACCGCGCAGCCGCGGCGATGCGTCGGTCGCTCTCGCGACGGTCTTGGCTCGCACGCTGCTCCGGCGTCAGCGCGGGCGCGGCCGGGTCGGCGATGGGGTCGGCGCCCGAGGCGGCGCCCCGTTGCAGGCGGAGGAACAGTGGCACCGACTCCCCGTCGTCGGCAGGCTGGATGGGACCGGTGACCGCCGTGGGGCGGTCTCGCGGGTTCTGCTCGTCGGAGGCAGCCATGAGGCACTCGGAGAAAAGGGGAGGCAAAGGAGCCGCCTGTTGAGAGCGACGGCGGGAGGGGCGTGCGGCAGGAACGGCTTCAAGTTAAGCGAGGGTCGCACCTGTCAACGCATGAAGGCCGACGAACGTGACCCGGATCAACACGGGCTTCCCGCTGGCAGATCGCTGCGGCCTTCGCTCCGGCGCGGCGCTCGGCGGAAGACGAGGGCGCTGGGGCTGAGGCCGACAGCTCAACGATGCGTTCGGGTTCGCCTTCTGTGGCCCTTTCGCCGATTACATCGACGACCCGCTCACGGTTGCGTGGCGGCTGGGTCGGGGTTCCTCAGCCGCAGTTCGCGCCGGACGAACAGGCCGGACGGCGTCAGCGCCCCGTCGGACCAGCCGCCGGTCGGCGAGGCGCCGGGGCGGAGCGACGCGGAGGTTTCAGCCTTGTCGGCGACCGACCAGTTACACCAACTCAAGTGGTTGGCCTCGGTGAACGCCAGCCAGCGCCGCGCCTCTGTCGAGTCGAGTCTGCCGTCGCCAGTCGCCTCGCTCGTGCCCCACTCGGTCACCATCAGCGCCGCACCTTTCGCCAGCGCGGCGGTGGCCTTGTCGCGCAGCTCCTGCCGGTGTGTCCCGGCGTAGAAATGCAGCGTGTAGGCGAGGTTCGGTCCGGTCAGCGGATCGGCCGCCGCCTCGTCCACATCCTGCGACCACGACCTCGTCCCGCAGACGATCAGGTTGTCGGGATCGTGGGCGCGAATGCTGTCGATGACCTGAACGTGGTACGGTTTGATGACCGTGTGCCAGGCGTAGATCGGCAGCGGCTCGTTCCACGTTTCGTAGATCAGGTTCGGTTGGGCGCCGTATTTCTTGGCGATGCTGGCGAAGAACGCCGAGGCCGCCGCCGGTTCCGGGTCGTGGGCGTGCCAGTCGATGATGACGTACATCCCGAGCTTGATCGCCGCGTCGATGGCTGCCTCGGCCTTGCGCCGCTCGACCTCGGGCTGCGACAGATACCCGCCGCTGCCGACGCCCATCGCGACCCGGATGATGTCGGCGTGCCAGCTGTCGCGCATCGTCCGAATCGCGCCCTCGTTGTAGAACTGACCCATCCACTGGCTCCAGAACAGCGACATCCCGCGCAGCACGACCGGCTGACCGGTCCGGCCGACGATCTGGTTGCCCTCAACCCGAAGCGCCCCGTAGCGCTCGACGGCGGTGATCGGGTGCGGCGTCTCGACCGGTTGCGTCGGGTTCTTGTCGCTGCTTTTGCAGCCGATCAGCAGCGCAAAGGCGAGCACGACTGTTTGAATCGGCGAAAATCGGGGCATCATGTCGTCTCTGGATAAACTGGGGACGGGCGTAAGGTAACACACGGCGACCGGTCGTGTATATTGAGCCCATTCCCCGCTTGCCTCCCGCCTTGCCCTCCCGCCATGCCGCGCGTCCGTCGCTTGGGTCGGCTGCTGACAGCCGTGCTGTTGCTCGCGCCGGGCCTCGGCTACGGCCAGCCGTTGGCCGAGCGGATGCCGCCGATCCACCGCTCGCTGACGAGCCGAGACGGCCTGCCGCAGACGTCGGTCACGGCGATGGCGGTGGATAGGTCCGGGCGGTTGTGGGTCGGGACCGAGGATGGCGCCGCATTCTACGACGGTCGCTCGTGGACGACCGTCAACCTCCCCCGGCGGCACGTCTCGAACGCGATCAGTTGGGGCCGGACCGTGCTCGCGGCCCGCGATGGCTCGGTCTGGTTCGGCACGCCCGGCGGCGGCGTGCATCGGCTTGCGCCCATCGCCGGACTGCCGCCGGAGCGCTGGCCGTGGCACTCGTTTGACGCGACCAACGGGCTGCCCGACCCGACCGTCCGGGCGCTGATGCAGAGCCGCGACGGCGCAATCTGGGTCGGCACCGACAATGGCCTCGCCGTCCGGCGCCCAGACGGTCGCTGGCGCGTCTATCACCGGAGCGACGGGCTGGCCGACGATGTCGTCCGAGCGCTCTGCCAAGCGGCCGACGGGGCGATCTGGGTCGGCACCTACGGCGGCGTGTCGGTGCTGCGCGATGGCCGCTGGCGTTCATACACGACGGCCGACGGGCTGGCCGATCCCGTCGTCAGTTCGATCCACGAGCAACCGGACGGCGCGATCTGGGTCGGCACCCACGTCGGCGTCTCGATCTTCGACCGGAGCGGCTGGCACGCGCTGCCCGACTCGGCCGGCGTCGCTCGGGGCGAGGTCCGCGCCATCCGTG
>JBBSVG010000263.1:0-4853 GCA_038233775.1 Bacteroidota bacterium
GACCACGCGTCCTCGCCTGCGTCGGGGTAGCGGAACCAGACCTCGTCGAACGACACGGCGCCGCGAATCTGCGTCAGCGCGTCGGTGGAATCGACCACCGGCAGCGTCGGCCGCAGATCGAGCAGCGCGTTCAACCGACCCATTGACGCCGCCGCCCGCTGGATGATGTTGACCACCCAACCGAGCGCGATGATCGGCCACGTCAGCCGCGCGATGAAGACGATGAAGGCGCTGAGTTGCCCAATCGTCAGCGCGTGCGCGATGACTTCCCGGCCGCCCAGCCAGACGACGATGATCACGGCGCCGCCGATCAGCAGCAGCGTGATCGGCTGGAACGCGCCCTGAAACTTGGTCAGCGACATGTTTTTTTCGAGATACCCGGTCGAGAGCGACCGGAACCGCGCGATCTCGTGGTCCTCGCGGGTGTATGCCCGGACGACCCGAACGCCAGCCAGATTCTCCTGCGCCCGAGTCGTCAGGGTCGCGTATTGCTCCTGGATGGCGAGGAAGCGGCTGTGGATGCCGCGACCGAGCAGGTAAATGCTCAACGACAGCAGCGGCAGCGGGATGAGTGCGTAGGCCGTCAGCTTGGGCGAGAAGCTGAGCATGATCGGCAACGTGCTGAAGAACCCGACCACCGTGTTGATCGAGTACATGATCCCCGGTCCCAAGTAGTTGCGGACCGCGTTGATGTCGTTTGTCGCCAGCGCCATCAGGTCGCCGGTCGGCGTCTGGCGGAAGTAATCGGTGTCGAGCGTCTGCAGATGGCCGAACAGGTCGTTCCGCAGGTCGTACTCCACCCGGCGACTCGTGACGATGATCATCTGTCTGGTGAAGAACAGCGCAAGGCCGCTCCCCGCCGCCACGACCAGAATCTTCGCGGCGACGAGCCCGAGCGTTGCCATCGTCGGGTGCGACGGCAGCAGATCGATCCCGCCCTGCAACAGCAGCCCGACCTGGACGGCGAGCACGTTCGACGCGATGATCGTCACGCAGCCGAGCAACAGTTCGCGGCGGTAGCGGCGCAGGTACGGGTTGAGCGTGGCGAGCGTCTTCAGTGCGCTGGCTTTCTTCTTCGTCGGTTCGGTCGGCATCGGGGTGTGGGCATGACAGGTCGCGGCGGCACGCTCGGTCAACGAGCGGCGTCGCGACCGGGGTTCCGCAACAAAAGCGCCCGTCGCAGGCCGAAGCCGACGACGGGCGCGGGTCAAGCGAACAGCCGAGCCGTCAGGGCGTGGCTTTGGTCGATTCGACCGAGTTCTCAATCGCGTCCGGCAGGCTCGACAGCAGGTTCAGCCCGGTCGCGGCCTCGATGGCATCGACCGTCGTCTGATAGGTCTGCCACGAGTTGCTGATGATCCCGGTCGTGTTGGGGAAGTCGGCGGCGATGACCTTTAAGCTGCTCGTCGAGGTCACGTTCGCCAGTCCCTGACCGTAGGGCATGATGACGATGACCTTCCAGTTGCGGGTCGGGATCGTCACCTTGCCGGCGTTGTTCAGCGTGCCCCGACTGCCGTAGCCGCCGGAGATGACGTACAGCTCCTTGTCATAGGTCTGACACTGGGTCTGGCAGTACGCCTCCAGCTTGTACCACGGGCCGCCGTTGAGGTCGTGGTACTGCGGCAGCATGTTGGTCATGTAGAAGGCGACCTTGTTGTCGGCCGTCGACCATGTCCGCTCTTCCGAGCGGCACATATGCCCCCGGTCGTAGCCGGAGTTGGTGTAGTCCGTCGTGCTGATCCTCGTGATCCCGGTCGGCAGCGTCGGATCGACGTAGAACGACGACGAGCGGGCCGCGTCACCGAAGTGCGTCTTGTTCAGGTTCCACGAGAACCAGTTCCCCTCGCCCTTCGAGTTGTTGTACGAGACGTAATACTGCGTCTTCGACAGCGGGTAGTTGTTGAAGTCGGAGGTGCTCGTCGCCGACGGCTTGCCGAACTCGATGTTGTTGCGGTAGATGGCCGACGGGTAGGTGTAGAAGCTCGGCGCGTTCGGTGTGACCGGCGCCTCGGTGGGTGCGGCGGGTGCGACCGGGCTTTGATCGGTCGAGCAAGCGGCCAGCGAGAGGGCGAGTGCCAGACCAGCGGCCAGCGGACCGTATTTCAGCCACGACGCCTGTGCGGAATGCGACATGGAAAGCTCCCTGTGGGGTAGGGGAAATGGAGGGTGCCCGGTGTTGGGGACCGGACGAGAGGACCAGCAGGAGAATAGGCGCGCCCGATTGGTGGGTCCGCCCCGTGGTAGCTTGCGTGGGGCAAGCGGGGCGAAGATCGGACGGTGATGTGGCGGCAAGATAACGCCGCCGTGACCCATGTCAAGCGGTCACGGCGGCCATTTGAAAAAAGGTTCTAAGGTCAGAGCGCCGACGTGCCGACGCCGACGACGCGACCCTCGCCTTTCGCCTGAACAAAAGCCACCAGCCGCAGCTTGTCGCGCTGCCACGACGGGTCGATCTTGACCGTCACAGTCCGGTCGAAGCCGCTATCAGCGACCGAGCCGACCGCCGTCAGCGTGCGGACGACGGCTCGGTGCGGCAGCGTGTGACCGGCGTTCTCGCCCCGAGGCACGGCCGTCGTCAGCCCGTTCTCGGTCACGGCGAGCAGCACGTCCGCGCCGCTGGTCCCGGCGGGCAGAGCGCTGACCCGAAGGTGAACCTCGACCGAACCCGACGCGCCAGTTGTCGTCGTCAGCGACACGGTCGCTTTGGGTCGGGCCGCAGCGGCGGCGATCTTCTGCCGCGCCGTCGCGCCCTGACTGCCGACGAAGGCTTCGTCGCCATCGACGACCATCTGCGGCGTATAGACCTGCGACGAGTGGAGCGCACTGGCGTAGCGGCGCTGGCGGTTGGAGTACGCCGCCGACGAGTACGGATCGGCCCAGCCGAGCCGGTTCCAGTAATCGACGTGGAGCGAGAGCGCGATGATCTCGGCCCCGGCGACCGGCTGCGTCGCCTCCAACTCCGACAAGGTTCGGTCGGCCGACGGGCAGCTCGAGCAGCCTTCCGAGGTGAACAGTTCGACCAGCACCAGCACCGGCACGCGGGCCGCAGGCGCAACGGGCGTCTTCGGGGAGATCGGGGCGCCGAGCGCGAGGCTGGCGAGCAAAAAGGACAGGAACGGCAGCATGGGCATCGTCTCCAGATGGGTGCATCATCAACAGCTTCTTCTATACGATGCCAAAGCGGCCTCGGCATTCCCGCCGGATTCTGTTAGGAGTTACGCAGTTGAGATGATCACGTGCCAAAGCAAGCTTGAAAACGCCGCTTTCAGGGCTCTTGGCGACTTTTGCGACCTCGTTTTCAGGCTAAAAACGCCTGTTTCGAGTTGAACTGCGTAACTCCTATCTGTATCTTCGACCCATTCCGCTTTCGCTGACCCAAACCGACTTCTGCCATGAAAGACCGCATCCACGACGCCGCGAACCGGCTGGCGCCGCAGCTTGTCGAGCTGCGACGCGACTTTCACCGCCATCCGGAACTGGCTTTTGAAGAGACGCGCACGGCGGCCGAGGTCGCCCGTCGGCTGACCGAGCTGGGGATCGAACACCGGACCGGCATCGCCACGACCGGCGTGCTCGGCGTGATTCGCGGCGGCAAAGACAGCGGCCGGATCGTCGCGCTGCGGGCGGACATGGACGCGCTGCCGATTCAAGAGCAGAACGATGTGCCGTACCGTTCCGAATCAGCCGGGAAGATGCACGCCTGCGGCCACGACGCGCACACGACCTGTCTGTTGGGCGCGGCGACGATCCTCAAAGAGCTACAGGCCGAACTGACGGGAACCGTGCTGCTCGTGTTCCAACCGTCGGAGGAGAAGAACCCCGGCGGCGCGAAGATTATGCTGGACGACGGGCTGTTCCGCGACTTTCAGCCCGAGGCGATCTTCGGGCAACACGTGTTCACACCGCTGCCAGTCGGCCAGCTCGGCTTTCGCCCCGGCGCGATGATGGCCGCCGCCGATGAACTCTACATCACAATTCGCGGCAAGGGCGGACACGCCGCCGCGCCGCAGTTGGCCGTCGATCCCATCGTCGCCACTGCGCACGTGATTCTGGCGCTGCAGACCGTCGTCAGCCGGACGTTTCCGCCGGACGAGCCGGCCGTCGTGACGATTGGCAAGGTGGCCGGCGGGACGACGACGAACATCATCCCCGATAGCGTCGAACTGGTCGGCACTTTTCGCTCGCTCGACGCCGGTTGGCGGAAGAAAGGGCACGAAGCGATCACGCGACTGGTCGAGCAGACCGCTGCGGCGTATGGCGCGACGGCTGAGGTGCGGATCGATCTGGGCTACCCGCCGGTCCGCAACACGCCGGCGCTGACCACGTTCGCCAGAGAAGCCGCCGAGCGGTATGTGGGCGCAGCCCAAGTCAAGCCGGTCCCGCTCTCGATGGGCGCCGAGGATTTCGCCTACTATCTCGAGCAGTTGCCCGGCTGTTTCTACCGCTTGGGCGTCCGCAACGACGAGGCGGGACTCGGTCAGCACGGGTTGCACACGGCCCGGTTCGATCTCGACGAAGCCGCGCTGCCGGTTGGCGCTGGGTTCTTCGCCTACCTCGCGGCCGAGTTTCTCGCCCACGGCCCGCACGTCGCCCCGCCCGAACCGGAAGCCGCTGCTGCTGGCAACGGGCAAGCGGTCTGATAAGGAAGCTGTCGGCTATCAGCTGTCAGCTCACGGCAAGAGAACGGCGGCGGGCGTTTCATCAATCCGCGATCAGCAATCTGAAATCGCTGTTTCATCACACAAGCGGGCGGTTTCCGAAGTCGGAAACCGCCCGTTGGTGCTGCCGTCGGCCGCGAGCGTGTCAGCCCTTGACCGAGAAGTCCTTGTCGGCGACTTTGGCTCCATTCGCCA
>JBBSVG010000264.1:0-4817 GCA_038233775.1 Bacteroidota bacterium
AGCGGTCGGCTTCGCTCCGGGCGCAGCTCAACCGGGCGCGGAACAAGGGCGTAACGGTCGCCGAGTGGTCGCCGGAGCGGGCGACCGACAACCCGGTGCTGCGCCGTTGTTTAACCGACTGGCTGGCCGGACGGTCGATGCCGTCGCTGCACTTTCTGGTCGAGCCTGAAACGCTCGGCGAGCTGGCCGACCGGCGCGTGTTCGTCGCCACCCGACGCGGCGCGGCGCAGGATGAAGCGGTCGTCGGGTTTCTGATCGCCTCGCCGGTTCCGACCCGAGACGGCTGGCTGGTCGAGCAGATCATTCGGGGCCATGACGCGCCGAACGGAACTGCTGAGTTGATGATCGACGCCGCGATGACGACGCTCGCCGACGCCGGTTCCCGCTACGTCACGCTCGGCCTCGCGCCGCTGTCCCGTCGGGCGGGCGAGGGACCGGTGCCGCTCTGGCTCCGGCTGGCGCTCGATTGGGTCCGGGCGCACGGTCGCCGGTTCTACAACTTCGGCGGACTCGACCGGTTCAAAGCCAAGTTTCAGCCCGACCGCTGGGAGCCGATCTACGCCGTCGCCCCGAGCGGCCGGTTCTCGCCGCGAATGCTCTACGCCATCGCCGGTGTGTTCTCAGCCGGCCAGCCGGTCGCGCTCGTCACCCGTGCGCTCGCAATGGCCGTTCGCGACGAGATCGGCTGGCTGCTCCGCCGCCGCCGCCGCTGAAAAGATTTTTCGCCGGTCATGTCGATTTCAGGCCGACTCGTTCGACGGTTCTGTAGCGCCCCGATTCAGCGGGTCGAAAACCGACCGGGACGGCGGCGCACCCTTTTTCCACAGGAGACGACGATGCGCTTTCTGGTGATGCTCAAATCCAACCCGGTCGCTGAGGCGGGCGCGATGCCGGACACGGAAATCCTGGCCGAGATGGGCCGGTTCAACGAAGAGTTGGTCAAGGCTGGCGTCATGCTCGCTGGCGAGGGCCTTCACCCGAGTGAGAAAGGCGCGCGGCTGAAGTTCTCCGGCGGCCAAGTGACCGTGACCGACGGCCCGTTCGCCGAGGCGAAGGAACTGGTCGCCGGGTTCTGGATGCTGCAAGTGAAGTCGAAGGAAGAAGCCATCGAGTGGGTCAAGCGGGCGCCGCTCGGCGGCGGAACCGAGGTCGAGATTCGGCAGGTGTTCGAGATGGACGAGTTCGGCGACGAGATGACGCCCGAGTTGCGCGAGCAGGAAGAACGCCTCCGCGCCCAGATCGAGAAGTAGCTGGCTCGACTACTCACAGACCCGGCGGCTGGACCCGACCGGGACGGCGGCTCAACCCTTTTTCAGAGGACAACGATGCGATTTCTGGCGATTCTCAAGTCCGATCTGTTCGCCGATGCGGGTACCCTGCCGAGCCCGGAGGCCATCGCCGAGATGGAGCGGTTCAACGAGGAACAGGCAAAGGCTGGCGTCCTGCTCGCAGCCGAAGGGCTGCACCCGAGCGATGCGGGCGTGCGGCTGAAGTTCTCCGGCGGCCAAGTCACGGTCACGGACGGCCCGTTCGCCGAAGCGAAGGAGCTGATCGGCGGGTTCTGGATGCTGCAAGTGAAGTCGAAGGAGGAAGCCATCGAGTGGGTCAAGCGGGCACCGCTCGGCGGCGGAACCGAGATCGAGATTCGACAGGTGTTCGAGATGGACGAGTTCGGCGACGCGTTCACGCCCGAGCGTCGCGAGCGGAGAGACCAGCTCCGCGCCGAGTACGAGAAGTAGCCGGATCAACCCATTCAACCCATCGACACGGCGAGACGGACCCGACCGTTCGGCTCGCTGCAACCCACAGGAGAAGCAGACCGATGCAATTTCTGATGCTGCTTAAGTCCGCCGAGACATCCGAAGCACCGCCGCAAGCGCTGATGCACGCCCTCGGCACGCTGATGGGCGAGATGCACCAGAGCGGTGCCTTGCTCTCGACCGGCGGCCTGACGCCAAACGCGGCCGGCGTGACGATTCGGGTCGCGGACGGGCACCTGAGCCGAACCGATGGTCCGTTCACCGAGTCGAAGGAAGTGATCGGCGGTTTCGCGATGATCGAGGTCGCCTCGAAGGAAGAAGCGGTCGAGTTGGCCTCGCGCTTCATGGCGGCCCATCGCGACCATTGGCCCGGCTGGTCGGGCGAGTCGGAGGTGCGGCAGGTGTACGGCGACGCCGAACCCGTCGCCGAGGCCGAGGGGACGGCGACGAACACCCACGCGCAACCGTAGGCGGCCGATGTCGGACTCTGCCACGCATCGCACCATCGACGCCGTCTGGCGGATCGAGTCGGCCCGGTTGATTGCCGGGCTGGCTCGGCTGGTGCGCGATGTCGGGTTGGCCGAGGATCTGGCGCAGGATGCCCTGGTCGCCGCGCTGACCCAGTGGCCGACCGACGGCATCCCGCGCAACCCCGGCGCGTGGCTGATGACGGCCGCGAAGCACCGGGCGCTCGATCAGTTGCGCCGCGACAAGCTGCTCGAGCACAAGCACGAGCAACTCGCCCGCGACCTCGAAACCGACGCCTCGGCGCCGGACATCCACGAGCAGATCGACGATTATGTGGGCGACGATCTGCTGCGGCTCGTCTTCATCGCCTGCCACCCGGTCCTCTCGGTCGAAGCGCAGGTTGCCCTGACACTGCGGCTGCTCGGCGGCCTGACGACCGACGAGATCGCCCGCGCCTTCCTCGTCCCGGAAGCGACCGTCGCCCAGCGGATCGTCCGGGCCAAACGGACGCTCGCCGCCGCCTGCGTCCCGTTCGAGTTACCCCACCGAAGCGCGTTCAGCGGCCGAGTCGCGGCGGTGCTGCGGGTGATTTATTTGGTCTTCAACGAAGGCTATGCCGCCACGGCCGGCAACCATTGGACGCGCCCGGCGCTGTGCGACGACGCGCTCCGGCTGGGCCGCATCTTGGCGGAACTCGTCCCGCAGGAAGCCGAAGTCCACGGTCTGGTCGCGCTGATGGAGATTCAGGCGTCGCGGCTGAAGGCGCGGGTTGGTCCAGCCGGAACGCCGGTGCTGCTGCTCGATCAGGACCGGGGCCGCTGGGATTACCTGCTCATCGGTCGGGGATTGGCGGCGCTGGAGCGGGCCGAGCGGTTGGGCGGCGCGCTTGAGCCGTATGCGCTGCAAGCCGCCATCGCCGCCTGCCACGCCCGCGCCCGGACGGCAGCGGACACCGACTGGAACCGGATCGTCGCGCTCTACGACGCGCTGGCCCAGCTCGCGCCGTCGCCGGTCGTCGAGCTGAACCGGGCAGTCGCCGTGGGGATGGCGTTCGGTCCGGCCGCCGGGCTGGAGATCGTCCAGACGCTGCTTGCGGAACCGTCACTTCGCGCTTATCACCTGCTCCCGGCCGTGCAAGGCGACCTGCTCGCCCGGCTGGGTCGCGCCGACGGGGCCCGCGTCGCGTTCAGGCACGCGGCCTCGCTCACCCGAAACGAGCAAGAGCGAACCTTGCTCCTCGCCCGCGCTGCCGAGTCGGCCGGAGCGGACGGATAACACTTACCGCCTATCAGTTGTGTTGAGGAATTGAGATCGGTCGAAGAGCGGAGGCAATGGCAGCAGGCGCTGGGCCAGATGGCGTAACAGGCGAAGCCCCCGAGTGAACCAGCTCAACCGCTGTCGGGCTACCCGCCTGACGACTGCCGCTGTGGCACTGACGACCGACTCGGCTTTTTTTCATCCACCGTCGGGCGCTCGGCCTCATCGGCTTCCCCGGTCCGCACCGACCAATGCAGCGCCAGACTGAGCACCAGCAGCAAGCGGCTGACTCGGTCGCTGTACCGGAGTTGGGTCTGTTCCAAGCCTAACCCTCGGCTTTTGAAGTCACTGAACTGGCATTCTATCGACCACCGCAGCCCGTAATCCAACGTGCTCGTTCGGGTGGGATCGGCCGACATCGCGATGATCCACGGCTCGTCGTGGCCCGCATCGTGGACGATGCCGATGTTCGTCTGCACCCGACCCCGGAGGCTGTCGCCGGTGCCACGGCCCAAATAGACGCCTTTCAGGTACACGCCGCCCAACTTGCCACCGGAGATCGGCTCGGACAGCGCAGCCGCCAGAGCGCCGGTGGTTGTGACGCGCTGCCCGGTGTCTGCGATCAGGTCGCCTCTGAGCCGGAGTCGATAGTCGAAGCCGTGCTGTTGAGCGTAGCGGATCAACTCGGTCGTGCCGAAGAAGCGGTCGCCGAGCAAGAGCACACCTGACGGCGAGCGTTGCTCGGTCTGCAACTCATCCAACAGGTCGCACAACAGATCGAGCAGCTCGCGCTGGCTCTCGATGCCGAGGTTGCCTTCGCCCGATTTCACCCGCCAGAAGAGCGGTACCGCCCGCTCCCCATATCCAACGGAGAGCACGAGCGCACCGTGACGGGCGCCCGGCCGCCCCAGTTGGGTCTGGTCGAGCACCACGACCAACGTTGGCCCGTGTTGCAGGGCGTTGACAAGGGCTTGTCGGGCAAACGGGCGGATGACTTCATCGGCGACGATGTGCGGATTTGCCAGCCTCGGTATCGGTCCGATACCGAAATCTGCTGAACCACTGATACCGCATGTCGCCTCGCTGAGTCTTTGCCAGCGGCAACAGATTGGCAAGTTCGGCCGTGTTGGCGGTTTGAGCCTCGATGCTGGTTGCCACCGCCAAAGCGAGCTTCGTGCGCTGGGTTTTGCGCTGTTTGGGCAGAGCGGCCAGCAAGCTCTGCTCGACTTCTCCGGCCAGATGAAGGATCGTGCTCATACCATGTTGAGGGCAAGGGGTTCACCGCTGTCATGGCTTGAAGATAATGCTCACCGTCAACTGATAGACGGTGAG
>JBBSVG010000265.1:0-4813 GCA_038233775.1 Bacteroidota bacterium
AACGCCTTGCGGTAGAACGCGACCGCGTCGGCCCGGCGGAAGGCGCGAACCGACGCTTCGGTCCCCTCGCTCGGTGCGCCGTACGGGTGGTTCGGTCCATAGAGCACCGCGCTGAACCGGTTGCCGGAGAGCGTGCCCGCGTCGTCCTTCTCGGCGACCAGATCGTTCAACCGCTTCGACCGAACAAACGTGACTTCCTTCTCGGGAAATATCGGCGTGCGGACGACCTCGGCCAACAGATCGAACGCGACCGGCAGATGCTTGGTCAGCACGCTGGCCGTGACGGAGCTGAAATCCCAACCGGCGCCAGCGTTGAGCGAGCCGCCGACGAAATCGATGGCCCGTGCGATATCGGTCGCGCTTTTGGTCGCCGTGCCTCGCGTCAACAGATCGGCCGTCAGGCTCGCAAGGCCGACCTGCTTGCCGTCGTAGGCCGAGCCAGCCCGAGCGATCCACTGAATCGTCACCTGCGGCTGCTCATGCTGCTCGACGACGACGACCTTCAGCCCGTTCGGCAGCGTCTGCTCGACGTAGGTCGGGAACTCGACCGGCCGGACCGGTCCCGGCTCCGGCGCCTTCGTCCGGTCGAATCCGGCGGCTTGCATCGGCGCGACGGGCGCAGCGGGCGCGGGCATCGTCGGCTCGACCATCACCGGACGAGCGCCGCCGCAACCGGCGAGCACGACAGCGAGAGAAATCGGGAAAAAGAGGCGCATGGCGGCAGAGAGATCGAAGTGGAGAGCGAAAGGAGTGTTCAGCGACCGGCTGGGGCGGCGGCTTTGCGCGGGACGTAACCCAGCACGACCCGGTTCGACGGCACCAGGTATTGCCGGACGACCCGCTGGATGTCGGCCGCCGTGACGCTCATATAGCGGTCGATCTCGCTGTTGATTAGCCGGATGTCGCCGCGCATCGTCGCATAATGCGCCAGGTTGTTCGCCTTGCCCTGCACGGTCGCCCGAGACGCGATGAACCCGGCCTCGCGACTGTACTTCGCCTTCTGCAACTCCGCCTCGGTCACGCCAGCCGACGCGAGCCGAACCAGTTCCTTGTTCAACGCCGCCTCGATCTGCGCCACCGTCTTGCCCGCGTTGGCAACCGCGCTGACGGTGAACATCCCGGCGCCCTCCAGATCATCGACGCTGGTATTGACCGACTGAACCAACTGGCCGCGATAAACGAGCGCATCGTATAATCGGCTGCTCTCGCCGTCGGACAGAATGTCGCTCGCCAGTTGCAGCGCGTAAGTGTCGGCGGCGCCCTCGGCGGTGACCGGGTAGCCCATGAACACGCCGGGCAACTGCACGTCGTCCTCGACCGTCGCCCGCTGCTCGGCCGCGAGCCGGACCGGCGCAATCGTCGGCCGGACGATGGCGGGGCCGCGTGCGATATCGGCGAAGTAGCGCTCGACCATCGGCTTCACTTCCGCCATCGTGATGTCACCGGCGACGACCAGCGTTGCGTTGTTCGGCGCGTAATACTTGTGGAAGAACGACTTAAAATCGTCCATCGTCGCCGCGTCGAGATCGGCCATCGAACCGATGACGGGCCACGAGTACGGGTGCCCGGCCGGATAAATCCGCCGGTAAAGCTGCTCCTCGACCGTTCCATACGGCTGGTTGTCCACCCGAAACCGCCGCTCCTCCTTCACGACCTGCCGCTGGTTCTCCAGATTCTCGTCCGAGAAGGCGAGGTTCGCCATCCGGTCCGATTCCATCCACAAGGCCACGTCCAACCAGTTGGCCGGGAAGATCTCGTAGTAGTTCGTCTTGTCGTTGGCCGTGTAGGCGTTGTTCGTCCCGCCCGCCCGGTTGGTGTAGCCGTCGAACTCGTTGCCCGGCACGTTCATGCTCCCCTCGAACATCAGGTGCTCGAACAAGTGCGCGAACCCGGTCCGCCCGGTCACCTCGTTGGCCGAACCGACGTGGTAGAGCACGTTGACGGCGACGATGGGCGTCGAATGGTCCTCGTGGACGATCAGCTTCAGCCCGTTCGCCAGCGAATCGACCGCATACGTCACGGCGCCGGATTGGGCGCGAGCAGTCGGAACAAACGCAAGCAAACAGGCGGCGAGAATCGGAAGGCGGCGCATGGCGACGGAGGGTCAGGTGGGCGCTGTCGGGGAGGATCAAACACGACGAGGGGCGGCCGGTGCTACGCCGCCCCAAGCGAAAGGTTACTTCACAGCCCAGTAGAGGTCGGTTCGGAGCTGCCGAATCCAGGCGGAATAGACCTCCGACTGCTTCTGCTGCAAGGCAAGCGACTCGAGCTGGGCGTAATCGTCGGTCAGGTTGGCCTGGTGCGCGGGCAGCGTCCGCCGCGCGTAGAGCAACTGGTAGCCCTCGCCGCCGGGCAGCGGCTCGGGCGCGGTCACGTCGCCTTCCTTCAACCCTTCCAGCAGCGGCCGATAGACCGGATCGACCTGATCGATGGCGACCATCCCGATCTCACCGCCAGCCTTCGCTTCTTCCTTGCTCGACGAGTACTTCCGCGCCAGATCGGTGAACTTTGCTTTTCCGGTGAGCACCAATTGCCGCAGGCTGTCGAGCCGGGCGACCAACTGGTCCTGCCCGACCGCACTGGCGTCCACCTTGACCAGAATGTGCCGCAGATGCAGCCGCTCGCCCTGCCGCTCGACCAATTGGATGATGTGGTAGCCGAACTGCGTCTCGGTCGGCGCCGACAGTTCGCCGGGCTTCAGCGCGTAGGCCGCCGCCTCGAACGGCGGGACGAACGTCCCGCGAGCGGCCCAGCCGAGATCGCCGCCTTGGGCGCCGCTGCCGGGATCGGCCGAGTAGCGCCGGGCCAGATCGGCGAAGTCGGCCCCGACCCGGAGCGAGTCGAGTAGCCCCCGCGCTTTCGCCAGAGCGGCGGCTTTGGCCGATTCGTCCGCCTCGGGCGTCAAGATCAGTCGGTACAAGTCAATCGTCGCCGGAAGCGTCCCGAGCGAGTCGCGGTTGGTTTCGTAGAACTGCTGCACCTCGCGCCGCGAGACGCTCACGTTCTGCACCTTCTTGGCCCGCAGCTTCTCGACCAGCAAATCCTTGCGGATATCGTCGGTCCACTCGCGCTTGAGTTGCAGCGGCTGCTTGCCGAGCGTCCGGGCGAGCAACGCCTCGTCGCCGTTGAATCGGCCTTGCAACACCTGTCGGTACGATTGATCGACCCGAGCCTGAACCTCCTGCTCGGTCACGGTCACGCTGTCGATGTAGGCGCGGGTCAGGATCAGCTTGCTGTTGATCAGCGCGTCGAGCACCTGCTTCCGGACACCGTCCCCGCTCGGATCGACGCCGCGCGTGGCCTGAAACTGCGCCAGTTGCGTGTCGAGATCGCTCTTCAGGATCGGCTCGTCGCCGACCACCGCGACGACGCCGTCCAACTGCCGCTGGCCCTGCGCCGATGCGACCGCTGCCGGTCCGAACCCGGCGGCGCCGATCAGCCCGGCTGCCATCCATCCCATCCACCGCTGCCGTGTCGCCACGAGCCACCTCCTGATGTTGCCAACCGTCGGGCGCCGCTTCTCGGGCGTCCCGTTTTACTCCGCGACCCGACCCGAGTCGGCCATCGCCACCTTGAACTTTGCTTTCAGCGACGACAAATACCGCGCATAGGCCCGCTGCCTCGCGTCCATCTCCAGCACCTCAATGATCGTCGGCCTAACGCTGCTCAGATCGGCCTGCTCGCCCGCCCGGCGCCGACCGGTGATGCGGAGCAGGTGCAGCCCGAGCGCGGTTCGCACCGGCGGCGAGACCTGACCGGAGTCCAACCGCGACGCGAACCGCGCCACTTCGGGCACGCCGGGCACCACCTCGGATAGCGGGTGACACCGTCCATCGGCCAGCGTGAACGCCGGGACCGAGGCGTAACGGGCCGCCAGCGAGTCCCACGGCGCCCCAGCGGCGGCGGCGCGACGGGCGCTGAGCGCCTTGCCCAGCGAATCGGTCACCAGATGCTCGAACCGAACCTGATCGGTCTCCAGTCGGAACGAGGCCGCGTTGGCGACGTAGTACGAATCGATCTCCGCTTCAGTCGGCTTCGGGACACGCTCACGGAACAGCTGCTCGATTGCCGCTCGGGCCAGCAACTCGCGCCGTGCCCGCTCCAGCGAGGCGACGAAAACCGAATCGCGCTCCAGTCCGTCGGCCTGCGCGGCCTGAATCAACAGTTCCTGTTCGACCCAACGGACCGGATATTCCGCCCGCTCGGCCGGACCGCTTCCCTCGGGCAGCGCTTGGTCGAGCGCCTGTCGGGTCAGCGTGGCGCGGCCAACTTTGGCGACAATCGCTGCTTGCCTGGGCTCGGGCGACGGCCCGCAGCCGATCCACGCGAGCGCCGTGAGGACAAACCCGGTGCCAAGCGACACCGCCCGACGGCGCCCGGCTGAATGCGCTGCGGCGCCCCGTCCAGACCGGACAAGGCGCCGCAGAGACCGGCCGAGCGTGGCGATCACCGGCCCGCAGTCGCCGTCGGCATGGCGGCGGGCGCACCGAACATGCGCGGCTCGGCGAACGCCTGCGTCAGCCGCTCGGGATAGACCGTGACATTATAGCGGCGGCGCAGATCGGCCACCCACGCGTCCTCGAGCTGCTTCGACTGGACTTCCTGATACTTGCTGGCGACTTCGTTGCGCGCCTCGTCGAACGTCTTCTGTCGCGGCGTCTGCAACTCGACCAACTGAACGAGCGCGTAACCGCCCCGGTACGGCAGCGGTCCGACGATCTGGCCCGGCTGCCCGCTGAAGACCGAATCAGCCAGTGCGTTCTCACCGGCGACGAACGGTCCCATCAGCCCGGTCGAATCGGTTTCGCTCGAC
>JBBSVG010000266.1:0-4800 GCA_038233775.1 Bacteroidota bacterium
GCCGGCGACAGCCGAGCGGGGGGTGAACCGGCCGCCGCCTGAACGACGACCCCCACCGGCGCTGTCGCGCCACCTCCCCGGCGGGGAGGGGTTAACAGCCCGAAGCCTTCGGTTCATGGTGCTTCGTAGGCGCGGCGGGCGACGGGATCGGCGGCGACGGCGATGAGCGATATCAGCGCCTCGGTCGTGCTCTCGGCGCCGCTGTTGAAGTTGATCCACGGCGCCCCATCCGGCGTTTTGGGCGGGTTGATCCCGTCGTAGCCGCGACCGGTGGCCGGGTCGTACATGGCGACGCCGACCGCATTCTCGCCGCGAAACCAGCGGGCCAACCGGCCAGCACGGGCCGAGTAGGCGGTGTCGCCGGTCGCTTGGGCGAGCCGGACGAGGCCGACGACCGTTGGCCGGACGGCGTAGGCGATCTGGTCGAACCGATCCACCCGAATTGAGTCGCCGATGAACTGGAAGCCACGAATCGGGCCGGTCTGCTCGAGCCGCTCGTACAGTCCGTCCGCCTGCGAGCGGGCGGCGACGATCAGCGACGGATCATGGAGCACAGCCCCAGCCTCGGCCAACGCCTCGACTTGGGCGGCGGCCCAGCCGTGCCAGCCGTCGGGATCGGTCAACAGCGTCCCGTCGTAGGGCGAACCGGGCGCGTCGAGTCGGGTTCGGGCCAGTCGCTGGGCCAGCACGCCAAGCGTGTGGTCGAGCGAATCGCTGACGCCAGACGGATGCGCCCGGCGGTCGCGGGCCAGCGCCGTCAGGCCGAGCAGCAGTTCGCTGGTCGAGCACGGGTTGATCCGCTGCACCAACCCGAGTGGCCAGCGGCGACCGGCCATCGTCGTGTCGCGCTCCGGTTCAGCAGCAAGGCGGGCGACGAGCTGAACCGTCCGATTGGCGGCGACGGCGAGCGTCTCGGCGTAGGCCGGGTCGCGTTGACGGAACACCTCGACGCCGCGACCGAGCGCCCAGAGGCCACGCGCCGCCCACCAGCCGAGATCGGCGTGGCTCGTCGGTCCGGTGCGGTTGATCGAGCCGTCGGCCCGAACAAAGTTGTAGAACCGGCCGTCCGGCAGTTGCATCGCACGGACGAACTCGAGCTGACGTCGGGCGCGGGCGAGCGCGGCGGTGTCGCCGGTCGCTTCGGCGTAGGCGAGATAGACGACGGCGGCCCGTGCGCCGTCATCGACGCAGGCGATGCCTTCCGGCCCCGATTCCTTCGCATCGACGAAGTGATAATCGGGCGCCTCGCTGTAGATGTGGACCAACCCAACCCGCCGCCCGCCCTCGATCACCGCCGACGTGTCCAGATAGCGCAGATGGCTCAGGTTGACCAACCGCGCCACCTCTCCCCCAACCTCCGGCATCGGCGTCGGTTCAACCGTCGGCCGCGCTGACCGGCCACAACCGACGGCGAAGGCAAGCAGCAGGCAAGCAAAGAGAGGGCGCATGGCAGGAAGAAGCTGACAGCTATCAGCCGTCAGCTATCAGCTTACGGCAGGAAATGGCACCAGCCCCGAGCAAACCCCTCCCCGTCGGGGAGGTGGCGCGACAGCGCCGGTGGGGGTAGTCGTTCAAGCAGCGACCGGTTCACCCCCTCACTCGGCTATCGCCGGCTGCCCCCCGGCGGGGGGCGGTTAGGTCCGTACCGTCAAAACTCTCTGAATACCGCTCGAAGGACGGTGGTGGCTCCGTTCATGGATTCGACAGGCTCACCACGAACGGAGATCGGCTGTCAGCAGGCAAGAGCGCCGCGCTGTCGTTTCATCAATCCGCGATCATCATTCATCAATTCCCCGCTCAGCCTTTCAGTCCCGACGAGGCGAGGCTTTCGATGAAGTAGCGCTGGAGGAACAGGTAGGCGAGCACGACCGGCAGGGCGAGCAGGAGCGCGGCGGCGAGTTGGGCGCCGAGGTTGCCTTCGGCCCGGCCGCCGACGGCGAACAGCGTCACGACGAGCGGCATCGGCATCATCGGCTCCTCGTGGATGACCAAGAGCGGCCAGAGCACCTCGTTCCAGATGCCCATGAAGGTGATGATTCCGACCGTGATCAAGACCGGACGCGACAGCGGCCAGACGACCTTCCGCAGCACCGTCCACTCGCTCGCGCCATCGACCCGAGCGGCGTCGAGCAGTTCCTTCGGCAGCGCCAAGAAGAACTGTCGCATCAGCACAATCGCAAGGGCGTTGACGGCGAACGGCAAGATCAGCGCGGCGTAGGTTTCGGTCAGATGCAGCCGAACCATCAGGACGTAGAGCGGGATCAGCGTGAGTTGGGCTGGGACCATCATCGTGAACAGCAGCCCGTTGTAGATCGCCCCGCGACCGCGCCACGAGCCCCACGCGAGCGAATAACCCGCCAGCGAGCCAGTCAGCAGCACCAGAAACGTCACGCTGCCGGCGACGATCAAGCTGTTCAAAAACGCCCGACCGAGCGTCACTCTGCCAAACAGGAACCGGTACGCATCGAGCGACGCATCCGACCCCCACAGCCCGAACTGCGTCACCTCACCGACCGGTTTGAACGTCCCAGCCGCCATCCACAGAAATGGATAGGCGAACACGAGCAGTCCGATGCCGAGGGCGAGATAGACGAGGGCGCGGCGCATGGGGAAAATGATAATGATGAATGATGAGCGAGGAATGATGAGTTGAGAGCGCCCGGCAGTCAGGCGCTGCCGTTCCGCATTCCGCATTCATCATTCTGCATTGGCTTCATTCGTCCTTCAGAATCCGGCGTTGGATGAGGACGACGGCGAAGATGAGCAGCGCCCACGCGAGGCCGATGGTCGCGGCGTAGCCCATCTTGCCGAAGTCGAAGCCCTGTTTGTAGAGGTAGAGCACGCCGCTGAGCGTCCGGTTGGCTGGACCACCGCCGGTCAGGATGTACGGTTCGATGAACAGTTGGAAGCCGTTGATCGTCGAGAGGATCAGCACCAGAATCGTCGTCGGCCGGAGCAGCGGCAGCGTCACCGCGCGGAACTGTTGCCACGGCGTCGCGCCGTCCAAATCGGCCACTTCGTAGAGCGAGCGCGGGATCGTTTGGAGTCCAGCGAGAAACAGGATGACGTAGAAGCCGACGTTTTTCCACGTCGCCATGAGCGCCACGCTCGGCATCGCCCACGCGGGATCGACCAGCCACGGCGCCCGGCCGAGGCCGATCCCGGTCAGCACCCGGTTCAGCATCCCGACTTCGTAGGAGAGCAACTGGTTCCACAGGATCGTGACCGTCACGCCGCTGACGATGACGGGCAGGAAGAACGCCGCCCGGAACAGCCCGCGCAGCCGGATCGGCTGGTTGAGCAGCATCGCAAGTCCCAGCGCAAGCGCGAGTTGCAGCGGCAGATGGATCAGCAGAAACGTCAGCGTGTTGATCAGCGCCCGGCCGACGAGCGGGTCGTGGATCAGCAGCTTGACGTTGCCCAGCCCGACGAAGCGCATCGGGCCGTACAGGTTCCACTTGTGAAACACCAGCACCGCCGCCATCGCCAGCGGGTAGAGCAGAAAGATCGAGACGTGGACGGCATACGGCAGCATGAACCAGCCGACCGAGACGCCGCTGCGGAAGTCACCGCTCGGGATGGGGTCGCTGCCGGAGCGCGATCTATTCCACATCGAGCAGCCTCTGGACGTGATGGGCGGCGCCAGTCACGGCATCTTTGGGCGATTCGATGCTCAGCACAGCGCTCGACTCGAACGATTGGGCGATCAGGTCGAACGCCTCTTTTAGCTCCGGCGCCGAATCCACGCCCCGCGTCCGCTCCGCCTGCCGGGCGAACGGGACGAGGCCGGGATGGTTGGCAAAAAACCCCGCCGTGGCCGAATCGGTCAGCAGATGCGCCCGGATCGGCAGTTGTTGCGTCTGCGCCAGCAGCGCCGCGTCGCTTTCGGGGCTGACGAGAAACTTCAGAAACGCCCACGCCGCTTCGGGATGCTTGGTCGTCGAGAAGACGGCGAGGTTCTTCGGGTCGCCGTAGGTGACGGGCATCCGACCGTCGTCCGGCGTGCCGTCGGGGACCGGGATCGGCGCGGCGGCGTAGGCGAAACCGGGCGGTTTGGCCGCGTCGAGCGCCGGCATCGCATACGGTCCGGTGATCAGAACGGCAATCTGGCCGCTGAGAAACGAGTCGAACTGGAACTTGCTGCGCGGAAAATAGCCGCGTGCGAAACCGGTCTGAAAAAACGCCATCGCGCTGTCGGCCGCCGGACTGTCGAACACGACCCGGCCGTTCTCGATCAGCGTTCGACCCTCGCCGGCAGCCAAATAGAACGGGTAAAAATCGAAAAACCGCTGCCACCAGATCGGCTCGTACTGCGGCGCGGCGATCCACGCGTCGATCTGCCCGTTGCCGTCGCGGTCGCGGGTCAGCTTGCGCGCCGCCGCCCAGAAGTCGGAATACGTGCGCGGCGGTTTCGTCAACCCGACCGAGCGGAACAGACCGACGTTGTAGAGCATCATCACCGGGTTCGTCTTCCACGGAAACTGGTGGTAGCCGCCGCCCATCGTGCTCGGTGTGGCGAAACTCGGGATCAGCTCGGTCGGGACGCGGCCCTGAATCACGCTGTCGAAGTCGGCGAACTTGCTCAGATCGACCAATCCGCCCGCTTCGATGAACTGGCCGACGGCGCCGGGCCAGATGTTCGCACACAGGTCCGGCGTCGTCCTGGCCGCCATCGCGGCGAGCAGCACTTCTTCCGCCACCTGCTGGACGGGTCCCGCGCGGCCAACGGCCTGGGCTGGCAGTGGACCATCGGGGCCCAGACCGGCCGCACGTACGGGTTCTCACGAAACCAGGTGCGCA
>JBBSVG010000267.1:0-4790 GCA_038233775.1 Bacteroidota bacterium
ATCAACCCCCGAGGCCCCCTTACCACCACCCCCCGGCCCGGTGGCCCCCCACCGGGGGGCGCCCCCCCCCCCCCCGAAGTACGGCGCGCCGCCACCGAACAGCCCGACAAAGCAGCCGAATGCTCCGCTTACTTGATCTTCATGTCGGTCTTGCGGACGTTCGGCCGGTAGCGCCGCAGGTCGTCGCGGAACTGCTGCGTCTCGCGGTCAAGGATGCTGCCCGGCCGGTTGGTCACGCCCTCGTCACGCCGTTCGGCCAGCGTCGGCACCAGTCGGGCGCGGACGACGATGACAAGTTCGCGCTTCAAAATCTGCGTCCGGTCGTAGCCGAACAGGTAGCGCAGCCCGAAGACGTACCACGGCAAGTCTTTCAGGATCGGGATGCCGCGCCGGATGTGCTGCTCGTCGTTCGAGTAGAGTCCGCCGAGCACGGTTTCTTCGCCGTTGAGCAACAACACCGACGTCTTCGCCTGCGTCTTGTCGATCCGGGTCGAGATGGCGTCCGGCGAGGCCGACGAGCGCTCGACGTTGAGGGCCAAGTGGATGAAGTCGGTCGAATCCTCGCGCACGACGGTCGGGATGACTTGGATGATCGTCCCGGTCGAGATGAAGTTATCGACCACGTTGCCGGAGAAGTCTCGCGTCTTGATCGAGTAATCGGCGCCGATCTGGATCCGGCCCTGCTCGCCCGAGCGGACCGTCACCTCGGGGCTGGTGATGACCTCACCGAGGTTGTTCGCCTCGAAGAGACGCAGGATGGCGGTCGCGTCGATGTCGCCGCCGGTCGTCCCGGCCGCAATCTGGAAGGTAGACGAGTCGGTCACCGGTCCGGCGCCGCCGATCACGCCGCTGATGAAGCCGCGCCCGCCGAGCAGCGACAGGTTGTTCTTGAACGCCGTCCAGTTGACCCCAACCTCGTTCAGCTTCGCCAGGTTCGCCTCGAAGAAGACGGCGCTGATGACAACCTCGCGGGTGTCGATGTTGTACGGGTTGATCACCGTCGGCACGCCGCCGGCCGAGGTTGTTGCCCCATCGGCGCGGGCCGAGCCACCACCGCCGATGGGCGACGGCGAAACGGTGCCCGACTGCGGCTGCGGCGGTCCGGCCAGCCCGACGCTGTTCGGGTCGGCGATGATCTGGTAAAAATCATCGTTGGTCTGATACCAGAGCCGGTTGTAGAGCAGGATGCGCTCGAGCGCGTCGCGCCACGGCAGTCGGACGATGTCCACGCCGATGGGCTGCGAGTTCTTCGATGGGTCGATGATGATCCGGCCGGACGATTTTTTCGAGATGCCGGAGATGATCCGCAGCGCTTCGTTGATCGGGATGTCGCGGGTCAGCGAGACGATCTCGTCCGGCGAGGTGTACTCACGCGGCGGCCGGTCGACGCCTGCCCGACCCGTCCGATCCTGCGCCTGAGCGCTGCCGACCAACGCGAACAGGCCGAGGGCGAGGGCGACGACGCGAATGGCGGCGGGGCGACGGGTGGCGGGCTGGGTCATGTCGAGCGTCGTGAGAGAGCAGGAAACAGGGGGTCGCGAAGGCCGGCCGGGACGTGCGGGCATGGGTTAGTCCTCTGGTAGGAAGGGAACGTGGAGCACGACCCGCTGGACGAGTCCGCCCCGGTTGAGGGTGAACTCCACCTCGCTCAGCGACGGCCGGATGGCGGTCACGAAGCCTAAGTACACCGGATCGCCGACTTCGAGCGCCTGCAACGCGCCGCCCTGGTCGCGGACGTAGGCGGTCTGGCCGGCCACCGAGGCCAGCGTCGAGCGGTCGACCTCGACCAGATCGTCGATGTTCGGCGGCAGCGCGTCGAGCAACAGCGGCTTCATCGGGTTGACCGGCAGCGTGCCCGGATTGGTCACCCGCATCGCCATTGCCTCGGGCGAGAGCGGCTCCTGCATCGCCGAGACGCTGCTATAGTAGGCCCGAATGATCGTCTCGAAGGTCACTTGGCTCCTCGGCAGCCTCGGGGCGGTGTCCTCGTTGTCGAACTCGTTGGCCTCGACGACCTGCACCTCTTTCAGCTTGACCGACTCGACCCGGTACAACCGCTCGTGGTTCTCGAGCCCGAAGAGGAACCGGTACATATCGATGAAATTGCCCTCACCGCGAAGCAAGTAGCGCATGTAGCCGTAGTCGCCATGCGGCGCGTTGGCCGAGGCGAGCACGCTGAGCTTCAGCGGTGCGCCTTCGAGGATGGCGTTGAAGTTCCGGTTGGTCTCGCTGGTCACGTCGGAGGCCGGCAGAACGTTCATCCGGGTCGCCCACCGCACCTCGCCATCGGTGACTTCGGTCGTCAGCGATTCGACCTCGACGGTCAGCGAATCGAGTTGGGTCGCCCGCTGGGTCTGCTCAACCAGCGCCTGCTCCTTCTGCCGCAGCACCTTCCCCTCGCGGCTGAAGACGAAGTACGAACCGAGCCCGCTGATGACGAGCAGCAGCACGAGCAGCACCAGCGTGTTGCGAAGGGCGTAGGACATGAGCGGCGGCAGGCTGGGGGATGAACCCCCATTCGGGGGATGACTCTCGGAGCGAAAAAGGGTCGGGTCGGTCAGACTCTAACGAGGGGCCGTCGGCTGCCCGGCGCGGCGCGGCTTCGCACCGCTGGTTGTCCCGACCGTCTGCACGTCCTGGATGGTCTGATCGACCACCGGTGGCACAGTCGCGTTGGCCGATGAGGGCTTCAGCGACGACCCAACCGGCTGCTGCTCGGTCGCCACCGGCTGCGGTGGGGGCGGCGGCGGGCGGACAATCTTCGACGAGTCAATCGACGCCTGGGCGACGATGATGTGGAACTTGAACACGTCCCGCTGACGGATATTGGCGACGGCGATCTCGTTCAACTCGGCAGAGCGCAGGTCGTCGGTCAGCTTCGGCAGCCGGGCTCGGGCGAGCGCGTAGCCATCGAGCACATAGCCCTGATTCGAGCTGTTCACATCGGTCAGCCACAGCCCGCCGATATCGGCTGTGAGCGACGAGAGCGTGCTCAGGTTGTCGCTCCAACGGGCACCGGCCGTCAGCGAGTCGAGCAGTTCGAGCGAGCGCTTGCGGGTGGCAATCTTCGTCTGCAAGGAATCGCGGATGCCGGTCAACTGCGCCTCTCGACCGGCCAGATCGGCCCCGAGGGCCAGGTTTCGGTCGATCTCCCGCGTCTTGCTCTGCAACTGGCTGTGGTGGTAGGTGAGCAACAACGTCACCAGCGGCAGCGCCAGCAGCATCAGCCAGCCGTGCCACGCCAGCCGGAAGGACTTCTGCGATTCCTGCACCCGCTGCGGCACGAGGTTGACCGACGAGAAATCGGGGTGGCGCGGCATCAGCACGCGCCAAGCGACAGCCAGCGACAGCGCGTAGGCCGAGAGCGGCTCGCCCGAAGCGGTCAGCCCGTCGGTCAGCCCGCCTTCGAGCGGCGAGAGGCGCATCGGCTCGACGGCGCTGGCCGGGAACAGCGGACTGAGCTGCGACGCAAGGTCGAGTTCGGCGGCCTCGCCGCAGAGCAGGATGTGGTCGAGGTGGCTCAGGTGTCCCTCGTCGAGCGCCAGCAGCAAGCGGCTGTAGATCGTCGTCGTCAGCCCGTCGGACTGGCTGCCCTCGGTGATCAGCGGCGGCAGGGCGAAGAGAGACGACCCGCGCAGAATCATCATCCGCGTCGAGTCGAGCCCGACGTGGATGACGGCCGTCATCGCATCATCGGGCAGATGATAGCAAGCACGGGTCAGCCCAAGCAGGGCCGTGGCGGCCGAGTCGGCCAGCACGATCTTCGGCAGCCGTCCACCGAGGTTGCCCTTGACTTCTTCAAGCATCGCCAGCGGCGTCAGGCCGTACGGCAACCCGAGTCCAAGCTGCTGCCCATCAGCGGCCGGGACGACGGCGAGCTGATCGTCGGAGAACTGCTCGGCGTGGGTCGTGGCGAGCGCCGCCCGGAGCTGACCGAACAGCTCTTTCGGATCGCTGCCCGTCTGCCGACCCGGCTCGAGCATCGCGTAGGCCACCGACGGCTCGGAGACGATCAGGCCGACGCTGAGCTTCTGTAGGCTCGGGAACCGCTGCAACACGCTCAACATGATCGAGTGGTTGTACCGGTCCTCGGCGCCTTGCCCAAGCCCGAGCTGCATCGAGTCGTCGGCCGGTTCCTCGCCGAACATCTCGCCCCCGGTCCGCCCCGCCCCACCGGCGACGAAACCCGACGAGAGCTGCATCCGCTGCGCGCCCCCGCCGTGTCCCTCCACCCCGGTCGACAGCGGCGACGACTCGGCTTGGACCACGACCGGCTTGCCGTCGCGCAGCACAAGATGGACGGCGCGGATCTCGACCGAATCGAGAAAAATACCCAGCGCGTCCCGGCGCGTCGAGGAGGATGTGGCCATAAGGGCGTCTCGGTGGACGAAGATCGAAAGGGGGTGCGGTCGCCCGAACATCCGGCGACCCTTGCGTCGTGACAGGGTCCGTCGGGCGGCTCAGGCGGCGCGGGCGCTCTGGAACAGTTGCTCGATCCGCTTCTTGTTGTTCGCGTACGAGAGGGCCGTCTCTTGGGTGATCCGCCGGAGCCGCGTCAGCCGTACGAGGTCCTGCTCCAGCGTGTTCATCCCCTTGCTGTTGCCCTCGGCCATCATCTGGTAGATCTCGCTCGCGTTGTTGTTCTTGATCGCCGCCCGGACCGAGGCGTTGGCGAGCATGATCTCTTTGACCAGCGCGCGCTTGCCGTCGAGCGACGGCACGAGCTTCTGCGAGACGACGCAGGAGAGCACGTCGGCCAGGCGGAGCCGGACCCGCTCCTGCTCGATCGG
>JBBSVG010000268.1:0-4780 GCA_038233775.1 Bacteroidota bacterium
CCGGCCAGGCGTAATCGAGCATCCGGGCGACGGCTTGGGGCGACAAGTGCGAGACCGGGATGCCCAACTGGTCGCGGTGCCGCCGGAGGAAATGGTGCGCCAGCGGCAGAATATCCTCGCGGCGCTCGCGCAAGGGCGGCAGGTGGACCGGGATGACTTTCAGCCGATAATACAGATCCTCGCGGAACTTGCCCGAGGCGACCATCGCGGCCAAATCCTGGTTCGTCGCCGCCAGCACCCGGACATCGACCTTCGTCGAGCGGTTCTCGCCGACGCGGCGGACCTCGCCTTCCTGCAAGACGCGCAGCAGCTTGACTTGGACAGCCGGCGTCATCTCGCCGACCTCGTCGAGCAGCAGCGTTCCGCCCGAGGCTTCCTCGAACAGCCCTTTTTTCTGCCCGAATGCGCCAGTGTAGGCGCCTTTGACGTGGCCGAACAGCTCGCTCTCGAGCAAACTTTCCGGCAGCGCGCCGCAGTTGATCGGGATGAACGGTCGCCCGGCTCGGCGGCTGCCCCGGTGGATCGACTGGGCGACGACTTCCTTGCCGGTGCCGCTCTCGCCGGTAATCAGCACGGTCGCATCGGTCGGCGCGACGCGGCGGACGAGATCGAGCACGCGGCGCATGGCTGGCGCCTCGGCGATGACACCGGCGGTCGTCGAGTGGGCGGCGACGAGGGCGCGGAGCGAGCGGACTTCTTGCGCCAGCGCCGCGTGGGCCAGCGCTTTGCGGACCGCCTGCCGGGTCGCCTCCGGGTCGCCGGCTTTGGTCAGATAATCGAACGCGCCGTGCTTGATCGCTTCGACGGCCGAGTCGATGGAGCCGTAACCGGTCAGGACGATCACTTCGGGCGGATTCGACATGGCGCGGGCGGTCTGGACCACGTCCAATCCGCTGACCGGTTCCATCTGGAGATCCGTGACGACCAGATCGAACGGCTGGTCGCTGTCGTTCAACCGGGCAATCGCTTCGGCCCCGTCTGCGGCCGTCTCGACGCTGTGGCCCTCGGCCTTCAGCATCAACGCCATCATCGTCCGACCGCTCGGGTCGTCATCGACCATCAGAATCTTGCCACCCATCGGCCGTTTTTCCCTTTCTGGACGCTTGTCAGACCCACCTGTTCAAAATACGACCATGACCGATCCAACCGTTGCAGCTGAGTCATTCTTTCAGATAGATCTCCGCGTCGGCCGCATCATTGAGGCAGCGCCGCTGGAGGGCGCACGGAAACCGGCGTTTCGGCTCGTGATCGACTTCGGACCGCTCGGGCTAAAAGGCTCCAGCGCCCAGCTTACGCAGCGCTACACGGCGGACGATCTCGTCGAGCGGCTCGTGATCGCGGTCGTCAACCTGCCGCCGCGACGGGTGGCGGGGTTCAAGAGCGAGGTGCTCGTGCTCGGCGCCGTGCCGGGCGAGGGCGACGTGACCTTGCTCGCCCCCGACGACCCCAACACGCCGCTCGGGACGCGGATCGGTTAACCCGACCGCCGCGTCGCCAGCCGACTTGCGACCGTCGCGATTAAGATCAGCGCCATCAGGACGACGGCGTAGGTCGAGGCGGCGCCGAAATCGTAGCGCCGAATCTGCGACAGGATCTCGACAGAGATCGGTCGGTTGTCATAGACATAGAGCAGGATCGAGGCGACGAACTCGCCCAGCCCGGCGACGAACGCCAGCAGCGCGCCCGCGACCAGACCGGGCAGCGCCAGCGGCAGGACGATGCGACGAAGCCGCCGACCGAGCCCCGCGCCCAAATCGGCCGACGCTTCCTCGACCGGTCGCCCGACGCCAGCGAACGCCACAACCGCCGCTTGGGCGACAAGCGGCAGCCCGCGCACGGCGTAGGCGACGCCCATCAACCACGTCGAGCCGACGCCGACCGCGCCGAACGTCAGGACGGTCGGTTGGGAAAACGCGACCAGCAACGCAAGGGCGACGACGGTGCCGGGCACGGCCAGCGGCAGCACGGCGACGGTCTCGATCAGTCGGGCGAGCGGATACCGTCGGGTGACCAGATAGCCGACCGCACCGCCGATGGCGAGCGCAACAGCTGTCGAAGCGGCGCTCCAGCCAAGCGAGTGGCCGACTGGCGCCCAGACGGCCGGATCACGGATCAGATTGAGATAATTCGCCCCGGTGTAAGCCGTCGGCAGCAGTTGATAGGTCCAGCTTCCCTCTTTGGCGAACGAGAGCAGGCCGATGGTCGCCAGCGGCAGCAAGACCAGCAGCGCTACCCCCCCGGCGCCGACGGCGAGCAGCCCGCGACCCAGCGCTGACGCCGCGACCAGACGCGACCGCCGGGTCAGCCCTTTCCCGGCCGACACCGTCGCGCCGCTGCGCTCGACCCGGCGCAGACCGACGAGGAACACGACCGAGGCGGCCGTCAGCACCGTCGCCAGTCCGGCGGCACCGGCCAGATCGCCGTTGAGCTTGGCGTTGTAGATCTGCGTCGTCAGGAACCGGGCGTCGCCGGCGAACAGCAAGGGCGCGGTGAACGACGCCATGCTCGACATGAAGACGATCAGCGCCGCCCCGCCGAGCGCCGGACCGAGCGCGGGCAGCACGACCTGCCGCAGCGTCTGCCGACGACCGGCGCCCAAATCGCGGGCGGCTTCGAGCACCGATTCGTCGAGATTCGCAAGGGCCGCCGTGACGAACAGATAAAAATAGACGTAGAACGAATAGACGTGGACGGCGAGCACGGCGCCGCGACCGGCGAACCCGAACGGCGGTGCGTCGAGGCCGAGCAGCGCCTGAATCGCCCTCGGCAGAATCCCGCTCTCGCCGTAGAGGAACAGGAACGCCAGCGCCCCGACCAGCGGCGGCAAGGCCAGCGGCAGCGCGACAATCGCCGACAGCGCCCGCCGCCCCGGCACGTCGTATCGCCCCAGCACCCACGCCAGCGGCGCGCCGACCAGCCCGGACAGCAGCACCGTCAGCAGCGAGACGCCAACCGAGTTTCCCAGCGCCTCACCGTTAGCGGGCGTCCACAGCGCGATCAGCTTCTCCGGCGGCCAACCGCCCTCGACTGCCGTCCGCACCAGCGGCACCAGCACATACGCAGCCAGCACGCTCAGCAGCCCGAGCGCCGCCCACCAGCGCCGATCCAACCGCCCAAGTCGATTCATGCGAAGAGGTTGCAAAGCGCGTTCATCTCAATCCTGTCATCCTGCCGACTCAGCCGAGCGTGTCGAGAGACGGCAGCAGTGGCCTGCCGCATGTCTTGTCACCCTGAACGAAGTGAAGGATCTGAGGTCAGACCCTTCACTTCGTTCAGGGTGACAGAAAAGGCGTTGATTTCGGTGGCTCCGTTCTTGGATTCTGCGGCAGCGGAACGCTACCGCCCAGGCTCACCACGAACGGAGAGCGGACATGGCTTGTATACCCATGTCTCGGCGTGAGACCCTTCACTTCGTTCAGGGTGACAGGCAAAAGGAAAGGAAACGTCGGAGGAAGCCAGACCGCACCGGCGGTGTCCTGCCGTTTCATCATTCCGCGATCAGCAATCTGAAATCGCCGTTTCATCAATCCGCGCTCATCATTCTGCATTCTCTTCCCTTCCGTCGTTCCATTGCACCAACTCGCCGAGCGGTTTGCGCAAGAGGTCGGGCACGGTCGCATCGGGCGCGGGGAGGCCGACCGGGAAGAGGATATAAGGTTTCTCGTTCGACGGCCGATTGAGCAAGCGGCTGAGGAACGCCATCGGGTTCGGCGTGTGCGTCAGCGTCGCCAGACCCATTGTGTGCAGCGCGGCGATGAACAGCCCGGCCGCGATCCCGACGCTTTCCGCGACGTAGTAGTTCTTGACGCGACCGCCATCGGGCTGCACGCCGTAGGTTTCGGCGAACAGGACGACGATCCACGGTGCCGTTTCGAGGAACGGCTTGCGCCAGTCGGTCCCAAGCGGGGCCAGCGCGGCGCGCCACTCGTCGGTCATCCGGGTCTCGTAAGTTTCGCGTTCCTCGGTCTCAGCGGCTTCGCGGATCGCCCGCTTCAGCGCCGGATCGGAGATCGCGACGAACCGCCACGGTTGCCGGTGCGCCCCGCTCGGCGCCGTCCCGGCCGTCCGAATCGCCAGTTCGATCAGCGAGCGGTCCACCGGCTCGTCGGTGAAGAAGCGAACTGAGCGGCGCCGGTCCATCGTCTGGAAGAACGCTTGAGCCTGACGCAGCCGCTCGGCGGCGGTCAGCGGCTCGAACCGGAGCGGGACGTGGGGAAACGGATCGGTCATCGGGCGACGGTGGAAGCGGCCAGCATCCGGCCGACGACGAGCGCGGCGAGGGTCAGCCCGTTGGAGAGGAGCAAATAGAGTCCGGCGCGAAGATAGGCGCGGTCGATGACCAGCGCGACCGTGTCGAGCGCAAACGTCGAGAACGTCGTGAACCCGCCGCACAACCCGACGGCCAGCAGCAGCTTCACCGTCGGACTCAGCCAACCGACTCGGCCTTCCGCCAGCCCGACGATCACGCCGAGCAACAACCCACCGGCGATGTTGACCGCCAACGTTCCGCTCGGAAACCCCGGTCCGCTCGCCTGTTGCACCGCCCCAGCGATGACGTAGCGCAGCACGCCGCCCACACCCGCCCCAACAGCGACGGTCAGCAGATCACGAACGGTCATGTGAAGAAGCGATGAACGAGGAGTGAGGAGCGATGGAAAGGCGATTTCAGATTGCTGATCGCGGATTGATGACACGGCAGCGCGGCAATGGCTTCGTAGTTCAGCGCCGATCTCCGTTCGTGGTGAGCTTGGGCGGTAGCGGAACGCTGCCGCAGAATCCA
>JBBSVG010000269.1:0-4780 GCA_038233775.1 Bacteroidota bacterium
AACCCGACGCAGCATGCGACCCTCCGGCGTCTCGAGCCGCTCGGCGTCGCGGTTGATGTCGAGCCCCTGCCCGTTGCGCCGCTCACGCCGAACCGCGCCGTCGGGGTTGACCATCGGGACGGCGATCAGCGTCAGCCCGTCGATGATCCGGGCGGCGAGCGTGTCGGAGGTCGGGGCGCTGGCGAGGTAGGCGAGCGCGTCGAGCAGGGCCAGCGTCCCGGTCGGCTCGTTGCCGTGGACCTGCGACCAGACCATCACCCGACGCCGGTTGCCGTGACCGACGGTGTAGGCGTAGAGGTCGCGCTTCTCGGTCGAGATGCCGACGGTCGTCAGGTGCGCCCCGTTCGGATCGCGGGCGGAGAGAGCGAGCAAAAACTGCGTTACGGCTTCCGGCGTCAGGTCGGCCGGACCTTCAATCGTCTGCCGGACGATCCAGCCGTGGAGCGAGTCGAGCGAGAGCGCCAGCGTTCGGGAGCGCGACGCGGCCATTGTGCTGCTGCCCGGCGCGCCCGACTCGCTCGACCGCGCCGACAGATGACCCGGCCGCACCGCCGTCGCCCCGACGAGCAGCAGAAACGCGGTTGCCATGCCGACGAGCGGCAGCGGGCGACGGACCGGGTGTCGGGAGGCGGTCATACGCATGGTCAGTTTGCGGTGCCCACGTCGGCGCGCTCGAGCGCCTCGAAATAGCGCTTGATCAGCGCTTCGTAGTCGGCCGAGTAGCCCTGGGTCGTCGCGTTGAGCAGCGATTGGCGCAGTTGGGCGCGTGCCGGGGCGGGTGGCAGGGCGGGCGGCGAGGCCCGGACGATGTCGCCGCCCGAGTGCGCTTCCCGCGTCTTGTCGAACTCGCGCTCCCGCACCGAGCGCGAGGCGTCGAGCATCCGCGACAAAATCTGCTGCTGCCGCTGGATTGTCTCGCGGGTGACCGACCCGCTCGCAAGGGCTTTCGCCACCTCGTCCATCTGCTTCGCCACTTGGCTCAGATCGCCCAACGGTTGCCGGTTGTCGCCGGATGAGCCACCGGCCGCGCCGCTCTGGGCCATCTGCTGCGCCTGCTGGGCGAGCTGTTGCAACGCCTGCTGTAACGCGGCCTGCTGACCGGCCAACTGCTGCATTCTGGCGGCCTGATCGGCTTTTGGTCGCCCGCTGCCTTCACCGCCCGAGCCGTTTTCGCCCATCTGCTGCGTCGATTGGTTGATTCCTTCCTGCTGCCCGGCCATGCCTTCTAACTGCTGCATCATCCCGCCCATCCCGCCCGGCTGACCGCCGCCGGGGTTGCCGCCCTGCATCTGCTGTAGCGAGTTGCCCATCTGCAACGCGGCGCCGTTGAGCCCGGCCATCGCGGCGCCCTGCTGACCGCTGGCGCCGGGCGTGTTGCGGTTCTGCAAGTTGTCGAGCGCGCCCGACATCTGCGCCAGCGCTTGGCCGATCTGCTGGCCCATTTTGGGCGTGATGGCGAGGTTCTTCTCGCTCATCCGGGCCAGACTGTCGGTCAAAGCGGCCAGATCGCCAGCGATGTTGCGCTGCTGCTCGGCCAGTTGCCGCGATTCCGGCGAGTTCGGTGCCGTGCGGCGGGTCCGGTCGCGGAGGTCTTCCTGCTGCCGCGAGAGCTTCAAGAGCCGGTCGAGCGTCGAGCGAAGTTCAGCCTGCATCCGGTTCTGCTGCTTCTCCAGCAACTGCTGCTTGAGTTGCTGAATCCGCTGCTCGTTCGACGCCATCTCCTGCGCCGCCTGCTGCATGTTCTGCTGCGCCGCTTGGGGCTCGCCGCGCTCCATCTGCTGCTCGGCGGCGCGCATCTTCTCCTCGGCTTTGGCCTGATCGAGCTGCTTCATCAGCTCACGCATCTCCTCGGTCGGCATCTCGCGCGGGTCGAATTGCTGCATCCGCTCCTCGGTCTTCGCCAGATCCTTGCGCAGCGAATCGGATTGGGCGCGGAGATCAGCTTGGGCCTTAGCGAGCTGATCCTGCTTCGGCTTGTCGTTCGGATTCGTCGCCTGCGCTTGCTTGGCGAGGGCGGCTTCCTGCTCGGCCAGTTCGCGGGCCTGCTTGGCGGCCGTGTCGAGACTCTGCTCGAGCTGAATCCGCTGCAACAGCTTCATCGTCCGCTCCAGGCTTTTCTGGAACGCCTCCTGATTCTGCGCCAGATTCGCCATCGCCTGCTGGACCTGATTCGGGTCGAGCGTCTGCATCGCTTGCTGCATCCGCTCCATCGCCGCCTTCAGCGCCGGGCTGTCGATCTGCTGCAACAGTTGCTGCACCTGTTGATATTTCTGCAACGTTTCGGGCGAGAGCATCTGGTTCTGGCCCATCCGGTCGACCTGCTGCTGCAACTGTTGGGCAAGCTGATCGGCCGATTGCTGCAACGATTGCTGTTGCCGCTGCATCTGATCGACCTGCCGCTGGTCGCGCCAATCGACCTGATCGGTGCGGCGAATCTGCTCCTGCATCTGCGCCATCGCCTTCTGCAACTCTTGCCCCTGCTCGACGGCCTGCTGGAGCCCGGTTTCCGTCTCGGCCTGCTCGGTTCGGGTCTGGGCCAGCACGTCGGTCAGCGACGGGAAACGGAGCGTCGCCAGTCCGGTCCGGGCCGACTTCGGACCGAGCACCCGGTCGTTGTCCCACACTTCGAGGTAGTATTCGACCACATCATCGGGCGCCAGATCGAGCGCGGCGCCCAGATTCCACTCGGCGCCAACCGTTCGGGCCGGACCGCCGTCAGGCAGCGGCAGCGCGACCGAGCGGAACGTCGGCGTGACGGTGCCGAACTTCGATTCGGCCAATCGGTAGTGCAGCAGCAGCTTGCTGAACCCGTAATCGTCCTGAATCTCGGCCACCAGCCCGATGCGGAGCGACGGATCGAGTTGCCCGTCGAAATCCGGCTGGACGAGCCGAACCGCCGGCGCGGCGTCGGGAACAGCGCGCAGCGTGTAGCGGATCGGATCGGCGTTGACGACGCCTTTCGGACTCGTCAGCCGCAGCCGATAGGTGCCGTCTTTCATCAGCCGAAACGCGGCGCGACCGGCCGTGCCGGTGAAACTGACCGGTAGCTCCAGCGAGTCGGGGGCGAACACCAGCGCGCCCGACCCGACGGGTCCGCTGCTGCGGAGCGAGAGCGCAACCTCGCTGCCACGAGGCGCCCGCACGTCGCCCGAGCCGGCCGGGAGTTGCTGCACCGGCTGGCCGGTGTACGACGGCGGCGTGACCGTGATCTGCCAACCGGCCAGACCGGGCCGGTCGAGCGCCGTCAAGGTGTGTTCGTCGCTCTGGATGTGCTCGGCCCGAGCCTCGATCCGGTAGCGCGTCGTTTGCTGAACGGTCTTCAGCGTGTAGCGGAAGACGCCCGAACTGTCGGCGGTGAGCGAGATCTCGTCCGGCTCGGTCCGGTCGCCGGGGTAGGTCAAGAGCACGAGCTTCGCCGGTTGCTTGGGGCCGACGGCTCGGGCCAAGATCGCCACATCGCCGCCGCGCACGATCTCGGCGTCGCCCGGTTCGACGCGGAGCGCAAACGGCGCGGGCGGGGCGTAGGACCGGCTCGGGTGGAGCAGCCGACCGGCCGCGCCGGCGAGCGGACCAACGGATGCGGCCAAGCCGAGCAGCGCGGCCGGGATCAGCGCCGCTTGCCACGAGCGTCGGACTGGGGCGGGATCGGTGATGGCGCCGCTCAGATCAACGTCGGCCACCTGCGCCTCGACCCGAGACAGCGCGGCGCGGGCCAACTCCGGCGAGCCGCCGTCGGTGTCGAGATTGCGGGCGACTTGTAGGCCATTCACCATCCGGTCGCCGATCTCCGGTCGCGCCGCGCCGACCCGTCGGGCCGTGGCAAACGTGTCCTCCGCGCCGGGCCAGCGGTTCAGCCGCATCAAGAGCGGTCGGCCGACGAGGACGATCAGCGCGCCGATCAGTCCGACGAACAGCAGCACGACCAGCGTTGTCCGGCCGACCGTTGGCAACCCAGCCAGCGCTTCAACAATGAGCGCAATCAGCGCCGCGAGCCCGAGTCCGGCCAGCGTCCAGCCCAGCCCGGCCAGCGCCTCGAAGGCGTAGCGCCGTCGGGCAGCGGACTCGAGCCGGTCGGTAAGCAGCGGGGCGGGGGATGGGTGGCTCATTGGGAAACTTAGTGGGTCAGCGCGTACTCGATGATGTTGGCGCCCATCCGAAAGGCGGCCTCGCGTTTGGCCGGCGGGTCGTTGTGGACGGCGGCATCGACCCAGCCGTCGGAGATGTTCGTCTCGACCGTATAGTAAACGACGAGCCGCCCCTCGTGGATGATCCCAAACCCCTGCGCTGGCTTGCCGTCGTGCTCGTGGATCTTCGGCAGGCCGTGGGGAAACGGGTTCGGCTTGCCGTAGATCGGGTGGCTGAACGGCAGCTCGATCAGCTTGTCCTCGGGGAAAACTTTGGCGATTTCTCGGCGGAACGGCACGTCCATCCCGTAATCATCGTCGGCATAAAGAAACCCGCCGGAGAGCAAGTAGCGCCGCAGCGCCGCCGCCTCGGTCGCGGTGAAGGCGACGTTGCCGTGTCCGGTCATGAACAGGAACGGGTAGCTCGCAAGCGCCGCGTCGGCCAAGCCGACGGTTGCTTCTTGCGTCGCGACGGGAATCGCGGTTTGCGCCCGCAAATAGTCGATAAAGTTCGGCAGCGTCGAGGGGTCGTTGTACCAGTCGCCGCCGCCGCCGTACTTCAACCGGGCAATCTGGAACGTGCCGGGCGTGACCGCCGCAGCAGGCGCCTGCGCCGCCGCCAATCGGGCGCCGCCGCCGATCAGCCCGACGAGCAG
>JBBSVG010000270.1:0-4769 GCA_038233775.1 Bacteroidota bacterium
TCGTCCGCGCCAGTCAGCCGACTGAGCCGTCTCCGTCTGAAACACTGAGGGCGCTGAACCGCAATGTTCAGCGCCCTCGGTGCGTCAAGTCCAACCGATTCACGGCGCGGTCGAGATCGTAAAGGTCTTCGGTTCCGGGGCGACGGTCTTCTTGCCCGGCGTGCAGCCGCTGTTGTCCTGCGTGTCGGCCACGAGTTCGACGTCACCGACCTTGATGGTGTTCTTCGACGGCGCCCGCACGGCCCGCACCTCGATGTCGCCCGACACCTTGCCCAGGTTGTCTTCCTGCAACAGCAGCCGGACCGTCTGTTGCTCCGCCGGCAGGAAGCGCTGGCCGACCACACCAAGCGAGCCGAGCAACTCGCTCGGTCTGCCGCTGTTGTCGGCGATGGCGCGGACCCAGAGCGTATCGGCGGTCCCGTTGACGATCCGCAGTTCCGCTTCGACTGGGTCGGACGAGTCGGTCACGTTGTTACAGCCACCGGCGGCTTGCGCCAGACAAAATGCCGCCAGCACGAAGCCGACGGGTCGCCACATCCAGTTGGTCATTGGGGGTTCATCCAGGACGAGTAAGTTGAGCATCGACGGGAGATACAAAAGTAACCCCGGCAGCTGATCAAACCAAGCCGAATCGCGCCGTCAAGCCGTCGTGAGCGCTTCGGCGGCGCGCAGTTCGACGACCCGGTCGGTGTGGTGGCAGGCGACAGTGTGGTCGGCCGGTCCCTGCGGTTTGGGCTCCAGCGGAGGCTCGGTCGTGCGACAGATCTCGGTCGCCAGCGGACAGCGGTCGGCGAAGTGGCAGCCGGGCGGGTAGCGCGTCGGCGGCGGGACGGTCCCCTCGATGGTCGCCAGTCGGGCGACTTTTCGGCCGAGGCGCGGGATCGAGCGGAGCAGCCCGAGCGTGTACGGGTGGAGCGGGTTGGTAAACACCTCGCCGACCGGCGCGTACTCGACGATTTTGGCCGCGTACATGACCGCCACCCGGTCGGCCGTTTCCGCGACGACGCCCAGATCGTGGGTGATCAGAACGACGCCCATCCCCAACTCGTCCTGCAACTGCTGGATCAACTCGAGCACCTGCGCCTGAACGGTCACGTCGAGCGCCGTCGTCGGCTCGTCGGCGATGAGCAGCTTCGGGCTGCACGCGAGCGCCATCGCGATCATCACGCGCTGCCGCATCCCGCCGGACAACTGGTGCGGATAGACCTTCGCCCGACCGGCCGGATCGGGGATGCCGACCCGTTTCAGCATCTCGACGGCCCGGTCGGCCGCCGCCCGGCGCCCGAGTTTCTCGTGGAGCCGAACGCCTTCCGCGATCTGTTCGCCGCACGGAAAGACCGGATTCAGGCTCGTCATCGGCTCCTGAAAGATCATCCCGATCTCGCCGCCGCGCACCGACCGCATCTCGGACTCGCTCAGTTTCAGCAGATCGCGGCCGTTGAAGCGGACCTCGCCCGAGGCGATTCGGCCGGGCGGCGTCGGGATCAACCGCAGAATCGAGAGGGCCGTGACCGATTTGCCGCAGCCGGACTCGCCGACGATGCCGAGCGTTTCCCGCGCATCGACCTCGTACGACACGCCATCCACCGCCCGAGCGATGCCGTCGTCGGTGGAGAACTGGGTGCGGAGGTCGCGGACTTCGAGCAGTTTCGACATGAGCTGGCTAAATACGGGCGGCGGCCCGAGCGGGTCGGGGCGACTCGACCGGTGGCGCGGCGGTGGCTTGAACCGGCGCGGCGGGATCGGTCGGTCCGTCGGTCGGCGTCGGGAGATCGGGCGGCGTGACTCGGGAGAAGCGGTTGAGCACGAGCACCAATCCGGCGGCCAACAAGGCTGGCAGCGCGACCCAGCCGCCCTGCAAAACGGCGCTCCAGATCGCCAGCAACCCAAGCAGCGCGCTGACGCCGTAGAGCAGCCGCACCGCCCGAACCTGCGACAGGCCGAGGTGCAGCAAGCGGTGGTGGATGTGCTCGCGGTCGGGCTTGAACGGGCTTTGGCCGCGAGCAACCCGGCGGACGAACGACGAGGCGGTGTCGTAGAGCGGCAACCCGAGCGCGATCAGCGGGAACACGAGCACCGTCGCAGTCGCCGCTTTGAGCGACGAAAGCAGCGAGATGCAGGCGAGCAGGAACCCGAGCGTCAGGCTGCCAGCGTCGCCGAGGAAGATTCGGGCCGGGTGGGCGTTGAACGGGAGGAACCCGAGCGCCGCGCCGACCAGAAGCAGGCAAACGAGCAGCGTAAACCACGAACCGAGCAGAAAACTCGTCACCGAGAGGGTCGCGGCGACGCTGATCGTGACCCCAGCGGCAAGGCCGTCGATCCCGTCCAACAAGTTCAGCGCGTTGACCACACCGACGATCCAGACGGCGCTGACGACCCATGAGACGCCCTCCGGCAGCACCAGAGAACCGCCCAACGGGTTGCTCAACAGTTCCGCCCGTAGGCCGCCCGGCGCCGTCACGACGACCGCGATCAGCAGTTGGACGGCGGCTTTCTGCCACGCACGGGTCTCGCGGGCATCGTCGTACACCCCGAGCGCGAGCATCGCCGTCGCCCCGCCGACCAGCAGCGCCAATTGCCTCGCGTGTCCGGCGAACACCGCGTGATCGGGCCGGACCAGCCACAGGCCGACGAGCGGGACCATAAAGCCCAAGTACACGGCGATCCCGCCCGCTCGCGGGATGATGTCGCGGTGGATCTTCCGCGCGTTCGGCAGATCGACCCAGCCCATCCGCAGCGACAGGCGCCGGACGAGCGGCGTCGCCAGAAACGCCACGACGGCCGCGAGGGCGGCGAGCAGGAAAAACAGGGTCATGCGGAAACGATTACGAGACAGAATCGGCGTGACGGGTTCGAAGCCATCCGCAGGCCAGAACCGCAGCGGACGGCGACGGGTTCAGCCGCCGAGCACCCACTGGAGCAGCGCCATCCGAACGAACAAGCCGTTCTTCGCTTGGCGAAAATACGCGGCGCGTGGGTCGGCGTCCACCTCGGGCGCGATCTCGTCGAGCCGGGGCAGCGGGTGGAGCACGATGGCGTCCGAGCGCATCAGAGCCAACGTTTCCGGCGTGATGACGTACACGCCTCGGGCCGATTCGTACTCCGCCAGCCGGTCGCCGAAGCGCTCTTTCTGGATGCGGGTGTTATAGACCACATCGACCTCGCGGACGACGGCGTTCAGGTCGTCCACTTCCTCGTACGAAACGCCGTGGCGGTCGAGGTATTCCTTGATGTCGTCCTTCATCCGCACCGCTGGCGGCGAGACGAACGTCAGCTTGACATCCTGATATTTTGCCAGCAGATAGCAGAGCGAGCGGACCGTTCGGCCGTGGGCCAGATCGCCGACCATCGCCAGCCGGACGCCGTCAATGGAGCCGCGCTCTTTAAGGATCGTATAGAGATCGAGCAACGATTGGGTCGGGTGCTGACCCGGCCCGTCGCCAGCGTTGATGATCGGGACCGCCGAGACGAGACTCGCCCGACGGGCCGCGCCGGCTTCATCGTGCCGGAGAATGATCCCATCGGTGTACGAACCGACGATCCTGATCGTGTCCTCGAGCGTCTCGCCTTTGGCGACGCTGGAGAACTCGCGTGCGTTCTCGGTCGAGATGACCCGACCGCCCAACCGGTGCATCGCCGCCTCGAACGAGAGCCGGGTGCGGGTGGACGGTTCGTAAAAAAGCGTCGCGATCAGCTTGCCGCTGAGCGGTTTGGCCGTTGAGCGGGCGACGACCTCCATCTCGCGGGCGGTGACGAATAGCTCGTCGAGCCGCGAACGGTCGAATTGCTGCGATTCGAGGATGTGTCGGAGCACGGGAATCAGCGGCCGAGTTTGGGGTCGAGGGCGTCGCGCAGACCGTCGCCGAGCAGGTTGAAGGCGAGCACGGCGAGCATGATCGCGAGGCCCGGCACCAGCGCCAACCACCAGCCTTGCCCGGCGACGATGTAGCCGTAGCCGTCGCGGATCATCGAGCCCCAGCTTGGCGTCGGCGGTTGGACGCCCAAGCCGAGAAACGAGAGCCCGGCTTCGGCGATGATCGCGTTGGCGAAATCGGCCGTCGCCATGACGATGATCGGGCCGAGCGCGTTCGGCAGCAGGTGGCGGAAGATCGTGCGCGGCGCCCGCATCCCGAGCGCTCGGGTCGCCTCGACGAACTCCGCCTCGCGCAGCGCCAAAAACTGCCCGCGCACGATCCGGGCGATGTCCACCCAGAACGTCAAGCCGACGGCGATGAACACCTGCCAGAATCCTTGACCGAGCGCGACGCTGATGGCGATGACGAGCAACAGCGACGGGAACGAGCCGACCACGTTGACCAGCCACATGACGATTTCATCGACCCAGCCGCGAAAGTAGCCGCCGAGCGCACCGAGCAAGATGCCCAAAATCAGCGCGATGGCGACGGCAATCACGCCGACCGAGAGCGAGATGCGGGCGCCGAAGATTGTCCGGCTGAGGATGTCGCGGCCGTACTTGTCGGTTCCGAGCAGATAGAGCGGCGTCCGGTGCCAGTTTGATTCGCCGCCGGTCGCCAGATCGGACAGCGCAATCTCGCCCGGTGCGCCGTCGAACCCGACGTAGCGAACCGAATCGCCGACCGCTTCGAACGAGGTAATCGGGATAAGCCGACCGGTCGAGGCCTCGCCGCCGGTCGGTCGGGCGACCAACAGGTTGCCGCGAAAACCGGGCGGCCGAATCGTGTATTCGTAGACCTGCGCGTACGGATCGGTCAGCGGCAAGACCGGCGCGAGCACGGCGGCGACGGCCA
>JBBSVG010000271.1:0-4767 GCA_038233775.1 Bacteroidota bacterium
TGCAAAGAGCGTCAACGATGCGGGTTGGGGTCAGTTCATGTCGATCTTGCACAGTCAGGCCGAGAAGTACGGGCGTCGTGTTGTGCTCGTCAACCCGGCACACACCACGCAAGCATGTTCGTCGTGCGGTCAGATCGTCAAGAAGACGCTGGCGGATCGGTGGCATCGGTGCGACTGTGGGTGTTCACTGGACCGGGATCATAACGCGGCGTTGAATATACTCGGGCTCGGGCAGAGCCTTTCTGGAGCTTGTGTCAGACCTGTTTCGACAGGCAGCGAGCGATGAAGGAAGAATCCTACGGCTTCGGTCGTGGGAGTGTCAAACTTGAGGTCCGGCTTGGGCCTGATGGCCCCGACCGCCTCCAACCTGGGTGATCTGACCCCTGCTCCGCGCCCGCCGATCCCCTCGGCCCGACGCGCCCCGGATCTCACCACCCCCATTGTCCTCACGCCACGCTCGGGCCGATTCGGCCGTCGGGGCGGCGCTCCCGTTTTTTCCCTTTTGCGACCTTTCCCGATATGACCCATCCCGACGTGCAGAACTTCATCGGCGGCCGGTTTCAGGACGCTGCCGACTGCGATTGGCTCGAAGTCACCAACCCCGGTGACGGGCAGACGCTGGCCCGCGTCCCGCTCTCGGCTTCGGCAGAGGTCGATGCCGCCGTGCAGGCCGCCAAAGCCGCGCTGCCGGGCTGGTCGGCGATGCCGATCAAGGAGCGGGTGCAGGTCTTCTTCCGCTACAAGACGTTGATGGAACGCGATATCGACGAGTTGGCCGCGCTCATCACGCTCGAAAACGGCAAGATTGCGAGCGAGGCGCGGGCGGAGATCTTAAAGGCCATCGAGGTGACGGAGTTCGCCTGCTCGCTGCCGCAGATCGCTGGCGGCGAGGTGCTCGAGGTCAGTCGCGGCGTCGAATGTCGGATCGAGCGGCACCCGGTCGGCGTCGTCGCGTCGATCACGCCGTTCAACTTCCCGAGCATGGTCCCCAACTGGACCATCCCGAACGCGCTCGCGCTGGGCAACTGCATGATCCTGAAGCCGTCCGAGCTGGTTCCGCTCTCGGCCGGCAAAATCGCTGAACTCCTCCGCGAGGCCGGGCTGCCCGATGGCGTGTTCAACGTCGTCCACGGCGGCCAGTCGAGCGTCGAAGCGATCTGCGACCACCCCGACATCGCCGCGATCTCGTTCGTCGGCTCGACCAAAGTCGCCAAGATCGTCTATCAGCGCGGGTCGAATAACCTGAAGCGCGTGCTGGCGCTCGGCGGGGCGAAGAACCACCTGATCGTCATGCCCGACGCGAACCCCGAGATGGCGTCGTCGAACATCGTCGCCTCGATGTCGGGTTGCGCGGGACAGCGGTGCATGGCTGCGTCGGTCATGCTGGCCGTCGGGCAGACCGACCCGATCATCGACCGGATGGTGGCGCAGATGAAGCAACTCGTACCGGGCAAGACGCTCGGTCCGGTCATCTCGAAGGAAGCGAAGGCGCGGATCGAGCGCTACATCGCCGAGGCCGAGGCCGACGGCGCGACGGTGCTCGTCGATGGACGCAACGCGACGGTCGAGGGTCGCGAGGGCGGCTATTACCTCGGCCCGACGCTGATCGACCACGTTCGGCCTGAGATGCGGATCGCGCAGGAAGAGATCTTCGGTCCGGTCATGGTCATCGTGCGGACAAAGGATCTCGACGAAGCGCTGACCATCGAGAACGCCTCGCCCTACGGCAACGCGGCGGCGGTCTTCACCGAGAGCGGCGGCATCGCTCGGCAGGTGATGGAGCGGGCCAGCGCCGGGATGATCGGCGTCAACATCGGCGTGCCGGTGCCGCGCGAACCGTTCTCGTTCGGCGGCTGGAACGAGTCGAAGTTCGGCGTCGGCGACATCACCGGTCGCGGCTCGATTGAGTTCTGGACCCAGTCCAAAAAGATCACGACCAAATGGAGCCGCGAAGCCGGCACCAACTGGATGTCCTAAAGCGATGAGTGAGGAGCGATGAGCGAGGAACGCACGAGCCGTTTCATCGCTCCTCGCTCATCGTTCTGCGCTTCCCAATCTTCCCAACCTCTGCCATCAACTTAGGAGTCCCGTCATGGCCGCCGATCTGTCCGTCAATTTTACCGGGATTCAGTTCGAGAACCCGTTTCTGCTCTCGTCGGCGCCGCCGACCGAATCGGAGAGCAACATCATGCGGGCGTTCGACGCCGGCTGGGGCGGGGTCGTCTGCAAGACGATTGGGCTGCACCCGGTCGTCAACGTCGTCGGGCCGAAGACGAAGTTTCTCAGGACGATGCCGGACACGAGTTCGATGTCGATGAAGAAGCAACCTGGCGCGGCGCTGCACTCGTCGTGGAACTGGGAGCTGATCTCGGACAAGCCACTCGACTGGTGGGTGCAGCGGATCGAGCGGATCAAGGCGGCGCACCCGACGAAAGTCCTGATCGCCTCGATCATGGCCGGCTCGGGCAGCGACAAGGAACTGGCGAACTGGCAACTGCTCGCGACGGCCTGCCAGGAAGCTGGCGCCGATGGGCTGGAGCTGAACTTCTCCTGTCCGCACATGGACCGGGTCGATATGGGCGCCAACATCGGCCGCGACCAAGCGCTCTGCTCGACGGTCACGATGGCGGTCAAGGAAGTCTCGAAGATTCCGGTTTGGTGCAAGCTGACGCCGAGCACGACCGACATCGTCGTCGAGGCGCGGGCCGCATTTCTCGGCGGCGCCGACGCCATCGTCTCGTCGAACACGTTCCCGTCGCTGCCGTTAATCGACCCTGAAACGCTCGAGTTCGAGGTCAACGTGGACGGCTACACGTCCTCGGGCGGACTCGGCGGACCGGCGATCATGCCGATGTCGCTCGCCAAGATGTCGCAACTGACCCGCGCCTTCCCGGAGAAGAGCTTCTGCGGCATCGGTGGCATCTCGAGCTTCGCCGGGGCGCTGAACTACTTCCTGCTCGGCTGCGGCGTGACGCAGGTCTGCACCGCTGCGATGCTCGACAGCGCCATCGGGCCGAACATCATCAAGCAACTGACCAGCGGACTGGCCGCGTTCATCGAGCGGCACGAGTCGGACGGCTGGAAGTCGGTCGAGGATTTTCGCGGCATCCGTCGCGACCGGATCGTCGCCCAGTCGAACATTCGTCGGCCCGACGCGGCCGGCTACACCGGCGGCTACGACGCCGAGGGCTACTCGGAGTTGACCGACTCGCCGCTCGACCAGACCGCCACCGCCGACCGCGCCTGATTTCGGCTCTCGAAAGCAGGGTGCAAAGTTGATCTCCGTTCGTGGTGAGCTTGTCGAGCTATGAACGGAGTCTCCGCCACCGTCCTTCACCTGATTTTCCGACTTCCGCCATGTCCGACGTGATGACCCAGACCGACCGGCGCTCGCTGCCGCCGACCGACCACCAGCCCCGCCCGTACACCGGTCCGTCGAAGGACGAGGTGCTGCAGATGCGTCGGCAGTACACCAACCCGGCGATTTTCACGCTCTATTCCGAGCCGCTGATGATCGTCGAAGGGCACATGCAGTATCTGTACGACGAAACCGGGCACCGGTATCTCGACCTGTTCGCCGGGATCGTGACCGTCTCGTGCGGCCATTGTCACCCGAAGATTACGGCCGCGTTGCAAGCGCAGGTTGCGACGTTGCAGCACACGACGACGATCTACGCGCACCCGAACTTCCCGCTGATGGCGAAGAAGCTCGCGTCGAAGATGCCCGACGGGTTGGACGTGACGTATTTTACCAACTCCGGCTCGGAGGCCAACGAGTTGGCCGTGACGATGGCCCGGCTGCACACTGGCAACTTTGATATCGTCGCCGTCCGCAACTCCTACCACGGCGGCTCGACCTCGACCCAGGGGCTGACGAGCCACCACACGTGGAAGTTCCCGACCCAGCAAGCGGCCGGGATGCACCACGCGATGAGCCCCGATCCGTACCGCTCGCCGTTCACCGGCACGCCCGAGGAGATCGCGACCAAGAGCGCCGAGGATATTCGCGAGCTGATCCGCTACTCGACGCCGGGCAAGATCGCCGCGTTCATCGCCGAGCCGATCCAGGGCGTCGGCGGGGCGACGCATGGGGCAGAGAACTATCTGCGCGAGGCGTACGCGATTGCTCGGGAGCACGGCGGACTGTGCATCTCGGACGAGGTGCAGACCGGATTCGGTCGCACCGGCGAGCATTACTGGGGCTTCCAGAACTTCGGCGTCGTGCCGGACATCGTCACGATGGCGAAAGGGATCGGCAACGGCTTCCCGCTGGCCGCCGTGACGACCCGAATGGACATCGCCCAGCAGATGACGCAGCGGATTCACTTCAACACGTTTGGCGCCAACCCGATGGCGATGGCCGCTGGCCTTGCGACGCTCGAGGCCATCGACGAGGACGGCTTGCAGGCGAACGCGAAAGCGGTCGGCGCTCGGTTCAAGTCGGGACTCGAAGCCTTGCAGCAGCGGCACAAGCTGATCGGCGACGTGCGCGGCAAGGGGCTGATGATCGGCGTCGAGTTCGTCCGCGACCGGGCGACGAAGGAACCGGCCAAAGGCGAGACGCTGGAGATTCTCGAAGCATTGCGCGAGATGGACATTCTCATCGGCAAGGGCGGCCTGAACGGCAACGTCCTCCGCATCAAGCCGCCGATGTGCCTCACCACCGAAGACGCCGACTACGCCCTCGACGCCCTCGACCGCGCCCTGACCCAAGTCGAAGGCTGATCTGCCAGACGATGACTGCACAACCGCCCCCATCGGGGGGCA
>JBBSVG010000272.1:0-4762 GCA_038233775.1 Bacteroidota bacterium
AATCGTTGGGTGCAGCCGGTTCCACGTCGCGACCCGCTCTTTGGCCCACGCGAACTCCTGCGGGTTGTTCGCGCTCCACAGCTTCAACCGAACGATCCCGTCGCGGGCGTCGGTCTCAGCGGTCCGGTCGCCGCACCCGGCAAGACAAGCGAGGAGCAGCAGCAGCGCGAGTCGTTTCATCGGCCGGCCTCGGTGGCTCGAAGCGCGATATCGAGGCTCGACAGACCCACTTCGAGCGGGACGCGCAGGCGATGCGTCGGGTTTTCGATGGATGCAATCACGTCGGCGAGCGCGGCCCGGACGCAGGCAGCGTACACGTCGCCTTTCGGTTGGCTCAGGCCGAACCGGGCGACCAGTTGCGTCGTGACGGGATAGCGGACGCCGCCCGAGACGACCGCGCCGGGATGATCGTGCGCGGTCGGTCCCCAACCGGCGGGACGCGACCCGTCGGGCAGCGCGCCGAGCGGCGTTTCGGTCTCGATGATGAAACCGGGCAGACGGGCCAGCGCCTCGCGGGCGGCGGGATCGACCAGCGCCGTCAGCGTCCCGGTCAAGGGAATCCAGCCAAGCAGATCGAATTGGCCGAGATCATAGCTCAGCCGGATCGCTGTCCGCTCGAAGAAACCGGGCCGCTGAAACGCGTGGTAATGCGTCGCGACCAATCCGCCCTCGTGGACGACATCGGCGAGCACTTGATCGGTCCGCCGCTCGTCGCGCCGATGCTGCACGCCGGTCACACGCACCGCCGGACCGGCACCAAGCGCGGCGACCAGATCGATAAAGTGGACCGCGTGCTCGACCAGAATCCCGCCCGACACCGCCTCGTCCCAGAACCAGTGCTCAGCCGGCAGCGTCTCGTCCTGCGCCTCGTTCTCGACCGCGACCCGACGCAGCTTGCCCAGCGTCCCGGCCTTGCTCAGCGCCGCCAACGCCTCGACGAGCGGGTGAAAGCGCAACATATAATCGACCGCCGCGACCCGACCGGTCCGGTCGCGGGCGGCAATGATGCGCTCGGCGTCGGCCCTGTTGGTCGCCAGCGGCTTCTCGATCAGGACGTGGCGACCGGCGTCCATCGCTCGAATCGACTGGTCGGCATGAGCGTTCGGCGGCGTGACGAGCGCGACGAGTTCGACGGCGGGATCGGCCAGCAAGCCGTCGAGATCAGGATAGAAGCGGACCCCGGCGGCGGTCGGTCGGCGAGCAGGATCACCATCGGCGACGGCCACGACGCGAGCGCCGGGCAAGGTCAGCCACGACCGGTGCAAGAACTGCCCGAATCCGCCGTAGCCGACGATCCCGATGCCGATCATCTGGTGCCGATTAGAAGGTGAAGCCGACCGAGAGCGAGTGGACGGCGGGGAAGCGGCCGAGGTCTTGGTAGGCGTAATCGGCCCGGACGAGCCGCCCGGCGACCGGTTGCGACAGGCCAAGCCCGAGCGTCAATCCTTCCTCGGTGTCGGCGAGGAACAGCGAGCGGTAGCCGCCGCGCAGGAAAACCCGGTCGTAGAGCGCGTATTCACCGCCGAGGTTCAGGCTCTCGTTGTTGTCGGTTGGGTGCAGCGCATCGACGGCGACGGTCAGCCGCTGCGTGTCGGTCCGGTAGGGCGTGGACGCGAGGCCGAAGCGGAAGGTCAGCGGCAGTTGCCAGGTGTCCGTCTCGATCCGGGCGCCGACGTTGTCCACGCCGGACGTTTGCGGGTCGGGATCGACCGTCACGCGCAGGTCGCGGCCGTCGATTTTCATGCGCGGACCGAAGTTGAGGATCGCCGCGCCGATCCGCAGCCCGCCAGCGACATCCGTCACGAACAGCGTCCCGAGATCGAGCGCCGCGCCGCCGGAGCCGCTGTTCCAGATCTGTTCGTGCAGATACTTGCCGGTCAGGCCGACCGAGAACCGGTCGGTCAGCGAGCGGGCGTACGACACGCCGACGCCGTAGAACCCGGTGCTGAAGAACTCGCCCGTCCCTTCCTGCGCGCCCTCGGTCCGCACCGCCATCTCGGGCGAGCGGAGCGAGATCAAGTGCAGCCCAATCGTCCCCAATCGCGGTCCGGCATAGACCGTCACGCCGGCGAAATCGTGGCTCAGTCCGCCGATCCAGCCCGTATGGGCGAACGTGGCGGCCGAGCGGGTCGGCCGAGCGATCCCGGCCGGGTTCCAGTAGAGCGCCGTCGGGTCTTCGCTCGTCGCGGCGGCCGACGCGCCCATCGCCTGGGCTCGGGGTCCGACCGGGATCGACAGCCACGGCGCCGCCGTGATGGCGACTTTCGAGACGCCAGTTTGCGCCAACGCAGCCGTCGAAATGAGAGTCAGCGCGAGCGAACCGGCGAGGGCGCGGAGCATGGTCGGGTTCCTCACTTGATCACCGCGAACCGGCCGATGTGCGTGCCGATGGCCGCGTTGTCGGGTCCACGGGCGTCGATGTGGTACAAATACAGGCCGTAGGCGACATCCAGCCCGTCCTTCGACACCAGATTCCACCGCTCCGAGCCGTCGGACAGGCCGCTGTCGTGCTCAACGGTTTGGACAAGCGAACCAGTGACCGTATAGATCCGAATCGTGCAGCGCGGCGGCAGATGGATGAACGTCACGCGCCGCTCGCCGCGACCGACGGCGTAGTTCTGTGGCTCCTGCGTCGAGGCGCCGACGTACGGGTTCGGGACGACGGCGACACGATCCAGCTCCGCCGTCGCCCGTGTCGCTTCGAAATGCGGCGCTTGGACCGTGGCGACGAACTGTTCGCCCGTTCGGAACGGCTTGGCCGTCGTCCAGCGGATCACGTCGCCCGGCTGCGGGAGCTTGACCTGTCCGGCGACTGTGTCGGCCCGGAAAAACACGGTCCAACTCGTTTTCTTCCGCGCTGTCGGCAGTCCCGGCGTGTCCACGTCGATCCCGAGCGAGTCGCCGGTGATGAGCGTGATCCGCTCGCCGAAGTCGTATTGCCCGTGGCGGGTCGCCGTGTTTTCTTGGATGACGAAATCGGCCGTGTCGCGCCGGGTCAGGTTATAGACATAGAACGGGACGCGGATCGCCGCTTGACCGAACGTCAGCGTCCGGCTCGTGTAGATCGGTTGAGCGGTGAAGCGCAGCTCGTAATCGGCCGGGATGCGGACGTTTCGGGCCGAGTAGGTCGGGTTCAACCCAACCGAGTCGATGGTCACGGTCCGCTCGCCGCGCTTCCACGACGTCACGACCGAGTCGATTCGGACCGGCGCCCGGTTGGTCACCGTCAGCCGAAGCCCGTCGCCGGGAAAGACCGGCGTCAGCGTCGGCTGATTGGCCGCGAGCGTCGGTTGATCGGCGAGCAAGACGACGCCGTCGGAGTTGCGCGTGACGGTGAACGTCGGCCTCGGGTCGTCTTGAAACGCGCCGCGATTGGTGAACCGAACGGTGTAACTCGTCCCGTCGCGCACGCTGTCCGGCTGGACGAACCCGACGGCGACGGTGCCCGACCCGCTCGGGCCGGTGTGAACCAGCGTGCCACCGCTCAGAGTCGGCGCGGCGTACCCGGCAACCGGGGCGCGGGGCGTGACGGCGGCGGTGTTCGGCGCCAGCGAGCGCAGCCGACCGAGCGCGTCGGTGGTGATCGTGATCCGCGACTCGGACGGCGGGATGCCAGCGATCAGCCCGGTCGTCGGGTCGATGTCTGGCCGCCCGCCGGTCGAATCGACCTTGCCCTTGTCGTACGAAACGATGGCGTAGTAATACGTCCGCCCGTTCTGCACGTCGGTGTCCTCGAAGACGTGCTGCAAGCCGCTGTCGGTGCCCAAATCGTAGAGTCGCCCCTCGATTGGGATCGGCTGGAACCCTTTGATCCCGTCGATCTTGTCCCAACGGGCAATCGGTTTGGCAATCGGGTTCGTCCCGTAGGCGTTGGTGACGGTCCGAATCGAGCGGAAATCCGGGTCGGTGCTGCGGTAGAGCGCGTAGCCTTCGAAGTCATTTTCTTGCAAGAAGCGGTCGAACGTCCGCGTCTCGGGCTTGTCGTCCCAATAGAGCGTCACCTTGCCGTCGCCGGGGACGGCGGTCAGGGCGGGCGCGGGCGGCGGTTCGGCGAAGCGGTAGTCGTTGTCGTAGATCTGCTGAACGGTCCGCTTGGTTCGGGCCAGCGCTGGCTCGTCCTCGGCGAACAGCAGCGCCATGCTGAACCGCTCGGTCTGCCCGGCTTTGAGCGGAAACGAGCCGCTGGAGAAGATCATCCCGAGGTTGACGCCCTTCAGCACCTGATCGACCGGGACCGGCGCCGAGCGGAACAGGTTCCAGTTCTCCTCGTCGTTGATCAGCTTGTAGGTGTGCAACGGGAACAGCCGGAACCCGGTCAGGCCGATCTGGTCGCTCTCGTCGGGGTCCGTGCGACCGAAGTTCGGTTCGCCCTGATCGGGCTTGCCGTCGCCCTGCGAACCGTCGGCGTCGGGCGTGGTGTAGGCGTCGTCGAGCGGACCGATCCCGTCGCCGCCCAAATCGTCATTCAGCGGTTCGTCGGCGTCCCAGCGGCCGTTGGCGTTGAGGTCGGTGAACGTTCGCCAGTCGCCGTCCTCGTCGCCCGACCAGAAGACGGTGTGCGTCGAGTCGGGCAGCGAGCCGTAGGTTTTGATGTAGTTGGCTTGGCTGGCGAGCGTCGCGAGGAACTCGGCCCGAGTCAACTTGCGCCCGGCGTCGTTGTCGCGGATCTCGTCGATGAGCCCATCCTCGTCGTCATCCTTGCCGTTGGTGCTGTTGCCCGGCGATTCGAGGAAGGCGTAGCCTGCCAGCCCGGTCGGACCCC
>JBBSVG010000273.1:0-4760 GCA_038233775.1 Bacteroidota bacterium
CCTCGTCCAGCACGATCTCGGTCGGCGTCAGGTGCAACCAATCCGGCGCCCCGATGGGCCGAACCGTCAACCGGGCGGCCGAGGTGGCGGCGGTGTTGGCGACCGTCAGCGTCAGCCGGTTCTCGGCGAGACCGAACGGGACCGCGTGCGTGACGAGCGTCGAATCTTGGGCGCGGGCCGCAACCGACAGGCCGAGCAACAGGGCAACCGACAGGGCAGACAAGCGCAGCATCGCAGTGGGCGTTGGGTGAACGAACAGGGGAACACGGCTCGGGTTCGATCAGCGATCCACCGACCCGGACTTGACCGGGACGCGGTTGGCTCGGGCCGGTCGGCTGATTCGGCCGAGCAGCGCGGCGTCGGGTGCTGTCGGGTGCGCTTGGGTGAAGCTCGATAGCGCCGTGGCTGCTTCCTGCGGGCCGGCCGTCGCCAGCCGCCATGTCAGGGCAACGCGGTCGAGGTCTTCGAGCCAGCGCTCCCGTCGCTCGGTTGCCGTCGCCGCCAACTCGCCCGGCTGCCGACCGGTCATCTCCGGTACCGACCGCAGCGACTGTAACCCCTGCGCCGCCGCTGTCAGGTTGCCCTCGGCCACTTGGAGCGCGATCAGCGACAGCGCCATCTGCCGGGCAGCCCGAGCCGACTGGCCGCCGCGAGCGAGCAACTGCGCTTGGGCGGCTTCGACCAGCGGTCGCCACTCGGCCAGCGGCACCGTCCGCAGCGACGCCGCCCACGTCCCGACGGCTGCTGCCGGGGCGCCGGGTCGAGCCGCTGCCCGCTGCACACCCGCTGCTTCCCGGAGCAACCGAATCGCCTCGAACCCGACCGCCGTCAGCTTCGCCGCACCGCTGTCGCTCGTCGCCGCTGCCCCGAGTTGCCGACGGAGCCACGACAGGTACGCCGCCGAGATCGGCCGAATCCGTCTCGTGCTGCTGGTGTGGGCGGTTGCGCCCGGCGTCAGCGTCCCGAGACGGAGTTGCGGATCGCCCATCGGCGCCCCGCTCAGCCATTGCGACGTGTTCCACAGCGCGGCGGGCTGCACCTGCGTCGCCGTCGGTCCCGCAAAATCGCCCCACCAAGTGAACATTGCGCTCTGCGGACCCGCGCTGCCCTGCGCTGTCGAAACCGCGTACGCATCGGCCAGACCGTTGCCGAAAACGCTGTTGTAACCGGCCTGTTTCAGCGCAACCGAGTAGGTGACGGTTCCACGACCTTCCGCACACTCCATCTCGCTGTAATAGACGTTGCCCAACAGCGTCTGCGTGCTCAGGCCGACCGAGATGCCATATTCGCTGTTGCCGCTGATCTGGTTGTAGCCTTTCGTATAGACCGGATAACTGCCCGGTGGATCGGTCCCGAACGGGTCTTCGGGCGCCGGACACGGCAGTGGCTCGTCGCGGTAGAGTTGCGGCGAACCGAAGCTGAGTTGGCCGCCGCCGGTAGCGAGCACGCCGGTGCGGTTGCCCTGAATCGTCGTGTTGTAAAGCTGCGCGTCGGCGCCGTTGGTGTAGAGCCCGGTGCTGCCCGGCGTGAGGCCGACGATCTGGTTGCCCTCGGTCAGCAGGTGGATGCCGCTGCCGATCAGCGCCAACCCGACCGAGCGGCTGTCGCTCAGCGTCGAGCCGGTCAGCGACAGATCGCTCCACTCGACCGAGAGGCCGACGGTGCAGCTTCGGAAGGTGCTGCTGCCGACCGTGCTGCCGAAGAGCGGCGCCTGCGGCTTGCCAGCGAGTTGAAGCCCGATCTCGGCGCCCTCGACGGTGCAGCCGGCCATCTGGTTTGCCGAGCTGCGCAGGACGATACCCCGCCAACTGCTCGGCGCGGTCGCCCCGGTCGGACCGAAGCGGATCGGCTGGCCGACCGTGCCGAGCGCGGTCAGCGGCGCCGAGAGCACCAGCCCGGCGCCCGAACCGAAGCGCAGCCGCGCACCGGGCGCGACCGTGACGGGACCCGAACCGGCCAGACTGTCGAGCGGGACGGTCACGATGCCCTGCAACCGGAGCGGGACCGCGCCCATCATACCTTGCGCCCGAATGCCGCCCGGCCCGGTCCCATCGAGCAGCAGCGTGGCGCCAGACGGTGCCTCGAGCCGACCGGTGCCGACGGTGGTCAGCATCCCGCCGTGGATCGTGACCGTCCCGATGCTGTCGAGCCGGAGCACGCCGCCGGGGCCAACGGTCAACTGGGCGGTGCTGTCGAGGGCGACCGGGACGGTGGAAAGCAGGGTCAGCCGGGCGCCGCTGCCCGAGGGACCGAAGCGGACGCCGGGCCGGAGCGTGAGCGTGGCGGTGCCGCTGAGTCGGGCGGTGCCCGAAAGGGTCACGACCGCCGCCCCGGCCGCGTTGGGCCGGACGACGACGTGGCGATTGTGCCAGTCGAGGGTGCCACCGAGCGGCGTGTCCGGCGTGACGTAGAGCGTGTCGGAACCTGGGCGAGGTGTCTCACCGAGCACAATCTCGTAAAACCGCTCAATCGGGTATGGATAGTCAATAGACTCAGTTATACAACGATTCAACCTCCACGCCCCGTACCAGAGCATATGGCCGGCAGAGCGGTTGACATAAGCGGTCTGCCCATCCGTCGGCACTGGCGCATCTGGGGCGAGCACGGCCCGCTCGATCTCGTTCATGAAGCGAGCGATCCCCTGGATCAGTGCTGCGGTATCGCCCTGCACCACCATCGGCTTCAACCCGTCCAACCGGGCCAGCAATTGCTGCTCGAACGAGGCCGGTCCCAACCAGCCGTAACCGGTCACGGCTTGTACCGTTCTCCGAAGTGTGTCAATCCCTTCGCCTGCATTGACAGGTCGACTACAGGGCGGCATCTCCGGCTCGGGATCCTGTATGTAATATCTCAACAGCTTACGCAACTCGGCATCCGGTTCTTGGGTGATCCATTCGGTCAAAAAATGAATGAATTCGGCGCTTGCCCCCCCATGAATATACTCGCCAATTAAATAATCCCTGAAAAAAGACTCCTGTGGCGCAGAGGCAGGGATCAGAACCATGAGTCGCTCATATTTACGCGCCGGGTCGAGCCGGTTGGCCTCGACCCAAGCGGTCAGATTGTGCCCCGGATGCGCTTCGGCCCACGAGATCACCTCGCTCAGCGCCCGAGCCGAGTCCAAGCGCGCCAGCATCGGCACGATCACGTCTTTGGCCCGATAGAACTCCCGATAGGTCGGCGCCTCCCGGATCAGTTGAGACAGGTACTCGATCATCGCTTGTCGATGCTCGGTTGAATTCAGGTAACAGTTCAGGGTACCGAGATATTCGGATTTGATTCCCCCTCGCTGCACCATCCGCATCAACTGGTCGAAGTGATTGTACTGTCCCGCATCGGCCAACTGGCACATGGCAAATGTCACGTATGGACCATAGCCCATACTCGCTACCGAGTCCATCGACGACAGCGCCGTCTGGTCGCCGAAGTAGCCCCGCAGCAGGGCGGCATCGAACGTTCGCTCGACCCAGTGCGCCCGCCGCAACTGCACCCGACCCGGCGAGGGCGGGGTCTCGTTGAACCACCCGGCCACGCTGCTGTCGATGGCGCCCGGCGAGGCAAAGCGTCGGGCTTGGGCGAGAATGAAGTCACGGTCGCCTTCGCCGGTCAGCCCGATCAGCCGGACGGCCGCCGAGCGGAACAGGGGTGCCTCCTGCCGACGCAGCATCTGTCTGAGCGTCTCAGCAGAGGGATTGGCGCCGATGAGTTGAGCATCGTCGCTTCGATAGACATCCAGCGACCAGAGCCGTTGGGCTCGGGCGTCGCCAAAGCAGCACAGCAGTATCCCGAGCAGGACAAGCAGCCCAAGTCGGCGGGATGGGTGTTGGGTCATGGGGTGATCTTTGGGCAGGTTGTGACTCAGGGGCACGGATTGCTGGTCGCACAGCTCTTGTCTGATCCGCTTCCTGTGTATTCCAAAGGCTTGGTACGATCCGCCGGGTTATGGTATTTTTCGGCCCATGCTACCAGCCCCTTACGCACGGCGTCGTACGTCTCCTCAGCGGATTGGTCACTCCGCTTCTCCACAGATGGATCTGCGGTGGGATTCGCGGGCCATGAAAGGGCTTGACACGAGGACGAGGTCTGCCGCTTCTTGCCAAGAGTCACGTTTTGATAGCAAGACATGATATAGCTTTGCTTGTCAGCCCAAATCTGGTACATTCTTGCAAGGCGATTTACACATGAAGGGTCCGTTTCCGAAGAATATTCCAACGAAAACCGCATATCTTCGAACACGGAGCCTCGATGAAAGCTTGTCCGTGTTGCGTCATCCCACCAATCCCCACCATTGAGGGCCAGATTCAGTCCTTCACGATAGTCCGCCACATGCCCATCTTCATGGGCAAGGGTGGCATCGGTAGAGCGAAAGTATTTTGACCCAGCCCCAGCACCGGTGCTGGAGTCGTAGCCCTGTTTGAGACTACACAAATCGTCAATCAGGTCGCTATAAGCCCGATTCATGTTTTTGGCCGTCGATGCCATACCCTGTTGAGTCAGGTATGCAGTAAGCACACTGACGACACGGACACTATCGAACGTAGCTCTCCGAGCACTATCAGGATCAGGGCGATCAAACCCGGAAGCCGTCAGGTCGATCAAACTTCTTGGACATAAATCTCTATAGAGTGGCACGCGGAGCTTGGGTACCCTGAAACTTTGGACGGGTTTGCCTCGCTCTGTTCGGACACAAAGCTCAAACTCCACCTCTGCCAGCAATGGATTCTGCGGACCAATCCTACTCGTATCCGATGGGTTGACAG
>JBBSVG010000274.1:0-4755 GCA_038233775.1 Bacteroidota bacterium
CCTTTCGACGGTCCGAGGATGTCCGAGTGGATGACGCGGTAGCCCTCGAAGATCTCGAGCCGACCGTCGTCCATCTGCACCGGAATCGAGACGATGATCTGCTTGGACGGCGTCTTCAGGAAGTTGTAGGCGCCAGCGTCGAGGCCGATCAGCTCTGCGGCGAGGTCGAAGCGGGCCATCATCGCCTCGAACGGGTTCTCGCCGTGGCGGTCGAGGGGCGCGGGTTCCTTGTAGGTCGCCGAGCGTTGGTTGATCTGGAGGCTCATCTGAGCAGTACGGGTTAGGGTTGACACGCAGGTTGGAGGTCCGGTCGTCGCGGACCGACCGGGCAAGTTATGCCGCCAACCGCCCGAATGCAGCAGCCGTGATGAATATTCTAAACCGACCGCTCTTGCGCTTGAGAATCTAAACCCCGCTGCGAGCCGCCGCTAAAACCGCCAGCGGCCGAACCGCTCGGGCCGGTGGAACGAGTCACCAGTCGGACTCCAAGCCAGCAACGTGCGCGGCGGGTCGTCGGGCGCTGGACCGGGAATCAGCCGATAGAGGTTGCCCGCCCACGTCTCGCCCGACTCGGGTCGCCTGCCGAACGCGGCCCACGGGACCATCAGCGCCGCCGCCCAGCTTCCGGCACCGACCGCCGACTCGAGCACGGTCGGTTGGTGGAGCGCCGACCGATACGGCGGCGATTCGTCGCGGTTCAGGTCGATGTCGAGCGCAACCCAGCGGCCGTCGGGGGCAAGCTGCACCTCGGCGTAGCGACCGGCCTCGGCCTCAGGTCCGCCGAAGATCTCGCCGACATCGCTCAACGTCCACAGCAGCGGCGTCGCCCCGGCGGCATCGACCGGCGTGTCCTCCGGCGCCGAGATCAGCCGGTCGAACCGACCGTGCCAGCGGACGGCCAGCCCGTTGTCGGTCGCCGCGACCCGCGCCTCGGTCACGAACCGATCATCGGTTGCGCGGCCTCGGGACGAATGCAGCGCCACCGCCGCCGCCCGACTCCAGTCGAGCGTCGGCTGCCACGGCACATCGAGCAGGGGAACAGGGGGCATGGGGCTGGAAGAAGCTATCGGCAACGGAAGCTATCAGCTATCAGCTATCAGCTCACGGCAAGAGAACGGCAAACGGACGCGGTCGGCGGTGGCGGCTCCGTTGTGGATTCGACAGGCTCACCACGAACGGAGAACGGGCCGCTGATTCACGGCGACACCGCTGCGCTGCCGTTTCATCAATCCGCGATCATCAATCCGAAATCGCCGTTTCATCATTCATCGCTTGGCTTCGGCGGATTCATCGGCCGCTCCATCATGGTTGCGGCTTTGGTGACTTCGCGGACGAGGAGGTCGTACTTGTCGGGGCGGAGCGATTGCGACCCGTCGGAGAGGGCGCGCTTGGGGTCGGGGTGCATCTCGACGATCAGGCCGTCGCAGCCAGCGGCGACCGAGGCGCGGGCCATCGTCGTGACGTGCTCCCACAGGCCGATCCCGTGGCTTGGATCGACGATGACCGGCAGGTGGCTGAGTTTCTTGACGACCGGGATCGCGTTCAGGTCGAGCGTGTTGCGCGTCGCTGTCTCAAACGTCCGAATCCCGCGCTCGCAGAGAATCACGTTGCGGTTGCCGCCGGCGAGCACGTATTCGGCCGACATCAGCCATTCCTCAATCGTCGCCGCGAAGCCGCGCTTCAGCAAGATCGGTGTTTGGATCGCGCCGACGGCCTCGAGCAGCGAGAAGTTGTGCATGTTGCGCGCGCCGATCTGCAACAGGTCGGCGTACTCGGCGACCATCGGCAGCGTCTCGATGTCCTTGACTTCGGTCACGATCAGCAGGCCGAACTCGCGCCGCGCCTCGGCCAACAGCTTCAGCCCGTCCTCCTTCATCCCCTGGAACGCGTACGGGCTCGAGCGCGGCTTGTAGGCGCCGCCACGCAGGAACCGAGCGCCGCTTTTGGCGACGATCTCGGCCGAGCGCATGATCTGCTCGCGGCTCTCGACCGAGCACGGTCCGGCCATCAGCGCCAGTTCGCCGGTCCCGCCGACCTCGGCCCGCAGCCCGTCGCGCTCGACGACGACAACAGAATCGTCCGGGTGCGTCTCGCGGCCGACGAGTTTGTACGGCTTCGAGACCGGCAGGCAGTCGGTCACGCCCTCCATCGAGAGGAAATGTTCCGGGTCGGGCCGACCCTGGTTGCCGGTGATCCCGATGGCGACCCGCTGCACGCCGGGGATCGGGTGCGGCGCCCAGCCGAGCGCGCGAATCTTGTCCATCACGGCCTCGATCTCGGCCGGTTGGGCCTCCAGCGTCATCAGAATCAGCATACGGTCGTCGGTTCTGGGGAAGAGGGAAATCAGTTGGGCAGCGCCGTCGGCAGCGCGGCGGGGAGGCCGGTCGCGCCGTCGGTCAGCCAGACCGGGGCGCCGCGCAACGCGGGCGGCAGCGTGCCGGGAAGATACCCCGGTTCATAGGGCCAGAGCCAGAGGTGCCCGCCATCGGCCGTCCGCACGCCGACAAGCACGGCCCGAACCCCATCGAGCGCCGGGTGACGGGCGTCGAACGGCTGCTCGTCGGTTGCTTGGGCCACCCAGCCGAGGTCGAAAGCGAGGCCGAGTCGGCGGACCGCGACAATCGTCGCCTGGGTCAAGCGCAGAAAATCGCCGCGACGGGTCGCCATCAGTTCGGCCAGCGAAGCGGTGCGCGGGTCCATCCCGGCGAAGCGAACCTCGCGCTGCAACCAGCCGATGATGCGATTCAGCCGGTCGTTGGGCGACTCGCCGGGCAGCGTGACCGTCCCAAGCGCCTCGCGCATCAACCGGTCGGCGGCCTCGGCGTTGGCCGGTTGGCGGACGCGGGCCGAGTCGCGGTTGGCGCTCGGCAACGCCATCACGAGCGAGTCGGGCGCGGTTCCCGGCGCGCTTAGCGGCCAGATGAGCCACGCGTGCCGATGACGGAGCAGGCTCGGCCACGACTGTTGGACGACGAGCAGCGGCGGGTGCAGAAAATCGAGATAGCCGGGGTTGACCCGACGGGCCGCGTAGTGCGCCCGAGGCGCGACCGCGCCGGAATCGAGCGGCGCGATGTCGGTCGCCTCGACGTGGTAGGTCGAGATCCCGAGCGTCGTGTCGGTGCGGGTCGGCAGCGGCGCGGCGCCGGTGGTCCACCAATCGACCGACCACGTGCGCGGCAGCTTGACCGTCCAACTGGCCCGCTGGATCGGCACCGGCGCGGCCAGTTCGAACGACGAGGCGGCGATAGGCACGTCCGGTTGCAGCGCGATCCGCGAGCGGAGTGTAACGACCGACCCCTCCAGCAGCGCCGGGACGCCGAGCATCTCTTGCAGATAATCGGGCCGATAGAACACGTCGAAGATCGGCAGCCCACCGCGCGTTCGCAGCCCCGACAGGTCGAACGATTCCTCGATTCCGTCCGGCGAGACGATGGTGGCCGATGCTTCGACCTCGACCGCGCCGGGAATCGGCGGCAGGTATAGATAGCCCAGCCCGACCGCATCGTCGGGCCGGTTGAGCTTGACGCGGCGGACGTGGATCAGCTCGGCTGTCAGTTTGGTCGCGTCGCCCGGTTTCTGGCCGAAGTAGCCAGCGCCGGGTTTGAAGCGCGAGCCGTGGCGGATCAGCACCGAATCGAGCTGAATCTCAGCGACGAACGGCGCGTTCTGCGCGGCCAGAATCGCTGGCGACGGGATCAGAATCGTCGGATCGACGGTCGGTGTCCCCTGCAACCCGCGACGCAACCCGCCGCAGCCCGTCAACCCGACGAGCAGGGCGATGACGAGCGCGGTTTGGCGGGTCGGAACTGAAGAAAAGGTCACGGAGCGGGCAGATAGGTCAGCAGACACGGCGGTTGTCCAAAGGTAACACCGACACCTGCCGCCCGCGCCGTCTGCCTGATCGCTGCTCGCGGCACCGCCTGAATCTCCGCTTGATGGGCGGTATGTCGATGGTTTTCGTCGGTTGGATTGGCCGGCAGCAGCGACTACCTTCGTCGGTTAGCCGTCAACCCAAGCCCAACGCCATGAAACCTATCGAGCGACGGACCTTTTTACGTGTGGCTTTGGCGACGGCGCCGCTGGCCGCTTGCGCGTCGGCGGTGCCGGTGAGCAAGGCGGACCGGGCGAAGCGCGGGTTCGTGGTGCGGTCGGGGGCGGACCGGACCGGGCAGCCGCGCACCGTGTTCGGCGGGCTGCGGATCGACGCGAAGGTGGCACCGGCCGACAGTTCGGGCGATCTGTACCTGATCGAGCACACCGACGAGGCGAAGGGCGGACCGCCGCGACACGTCCACCACGAGCAGGACGAGTGGTTCTACGTCCTCGATGGGTCGTACATCGTCGAGATCGGCGCGGATCGGTTCGAGTTGGGGCCGGGCGATTCGGTGTTCGCGCCTCGCACGATTCCGCACGTCTGGACCCACAGCAGCGAGGGGCCGGGCCGACTGCTGCTCGCCTTTCAGCCGGCCGGACAGATGGAGGCGTTCTTGGGGGCGCTCGCCGCGCTCGGTCACGCGCCCAAGCCGGAGGAGATGCGTCCGCTGTTCAGCGCCCACGGAATGACCGTCGTCGGCCCGCCGCTGCCGACGGATTAAGCGCTGCTCCCTGCGCCGCCGCCGCCGAAGTCACCGCCGCCACCGGAGAAGCCGCCGCCCCCGCCGCCACCGCCCCAACCGCCACCACCCCCACCACCACCCCCCCCGCAACCACCGCCGCCCCACCCGCCCCCGCGGCTGCCGGGCGGGACGAAGCCGC
>JBBSVG010000275.1:0-4743 GCA_038233775.1 Bacteroidota bacterium
AACTGCGCCTGCGCGGTCGAGGCGCCGAACAGGCCGATGCCGAGCGCAAGCGCCCAAGTGCTGTTGCGATGGGTCATGACACACCTTTAGGGACAGAGATGGGGGGAGATGAGGCGTTGCGGCCAGCGTCGATGGTCTGGACCGGTCGCCATTGGCCCTTTGAGAATCAGATGCCGATATTAAACGCCTCTGAATGACCGATTTCAGCGGTTTACCGGCGTTGCGGTAGCTCAGGTGTCGGGAATCTCCGACACGGATTCAGGTTTACCCGACACCTCATCTGCGCCTATTGGTGATTCGAGTGTGTGAACCGGGTCCGCGCGGTGGGCGTGTGTTGGATGACGATCTGCGCGGGCGTGATTCGGAACTGAACTGACGCAAGGGCGCCCCGCTCGGGTTCCAGACTGGACCGAGCGGGGCGCTTTTGCTGTTGCGACTGACCTATTTCGCCAATAGCACGCGCTGGGCTTGGCGATAGACGTGCCCCGAGCCGCCGACGGCCGTCATGCGGACGAGATACACACCGCTGCTGAGTCCGGCGCCGTCGAGCGTCACGGCGGACGCTGCACCGGCCGAGAAACTCTGGTTCAGCGCCGGCGCGGCGACCATCTGGCCGAGGCTGTTGAAGACCTGAACCGAGACGGTGGCCGCTTCCGGCAGATCGAAGCGAATCGTCGTCGTCGGGTTGAACGGGTTCGGGCTGGCTGGGTGCAGCGCGAACTCGGTCGGTGCGGTGGTCGGCGTTGTCTCGGTCGCTGCCGTCACTTCAACCGTCTGCGGGTAGTCGTGGATCTCGCCGGTCAGATCGGTCGATTGCAGCCGGTAGCTGTACGTCCGGCCGGGGACGACGGTGGCGTCGGTGTAAGCGTAACGACTCGGCTGGGCGGTGGTGCCGTTGCCTCGCAGCGCAGCATTAGTGCGGAAATCGGCGACCTCGACATCGTTTCGCAGCACGGCGAACCCGGCGTTGTCGCGCTCGCTGGCGGTCTGCCACGACAGCTCGATCCGACCGCTGCGGGCCGTCGCCGTCAGCGACTGCAACTCGACCGGCAGCGGCGCGTCGCTGGCGACGAGGGAGGCGACCTCGGATTGGCTCAGCGCTCGGCTGTAGATCCGCACCTCGTCCATCGAGCCGGCGAAGTGGACGATACCGGCCACCGCCGTGTTCGGCTCCCCGCCGAGCGTATTGGGCTGCGCGCCGGGATCGAGGATGTTGCCCACCGCGCCCGTGCCGTCGAGCACCCCGTTCAGGTACAGCCGAACCGTGTTGGTCCCGCTGCCGGTGAAATCGAAGGTGATCGCCACATGGCTCCACGTGTTGTAGGGCACGTCGCTGGTACCGGTGATCGTCTGCGCGGTGACGCCACCCTTGACGGTGAAGTTCATCCGCCGGTCGCCCACCGCGCCGTCGACGATGTCGAACCGGGAGCCCCCAACATTGCCCGGAATGTTGATCCGGTTCGAGATGATCGTGTGGGTGGTGTTGGCCGACGACACCATCCGCACCCGAGCCGAGACGGTGAAGCTCTGGTTGAACCGCTTCAGCGCCGCTGCGTTCGGCAGCGTGATCCGGGCACCGGTGCCGTTGAAGGCGTAGGCTTGGTTCGGGTTGCCGTCCTTGTCGGTGGTCAGCGTGGTGCCGACGACTGTTCCGTCGAAGCCGTTGCCGGAGGCGTCGGCGGCATTTCCGGTGAACGGGTACTGCGCGACCAGACCGATCTCGGCGGCGACCCGAGCGACCGGCTGGGCGGAAGCGGTGGCAGACAGTCCGCTCAGCGGGGCAGCGAGCAGAACGAACCAGCGATAGCAACGCGTACGCATGAGCGTGACTCCTGTCAAGGGGGAGAAGCGTCGCCGGTCGGTCGACCGGGACATCGTTCGCCCTTTGAGAATCGTATGCCGCGCTTAAACGCCTCGGGATGCTCGGTTTCAGCGGTCGGCTGGCGATGCGTCGGCTCGGGTGTCGGGAATCTCCGACACGGATTCAGGTTTACCCGACACCGTTGCTGTTGTCTCTATCGATGCGGACGGATGGGTTGCTTCCCGGAGGACGGGCCATGATGGTTTGTCGGCTGACGATCTGTGCGGTCGCGCTGTCGCTCGCGACCGTTGCCGATACCCGCGCGGCTGGTGTATCTTGGCCTATCGAAGCACCGACGACACGACTTTTCGCGGAGGAACCGATGGCGACCGACGACGTGCAGAGTCAACTAAGCGAGGCGGCCGACGGGCTGCTCTACCTGTCCGAAACCGACGCGCCGCTGGTGCCGGTCGAATCGGCAGCCACCGACGCCGAGGCAGCGGCGCGAGAACTGGCCGAGGCGGACGCGGCGGCGCCGGTCGAGACCGTTTCGGTGGACCACTTTTTCCGCAACGCCGTCGTCGAGCGCGAGACGGACACCGACGAGATGCGCGCCACGGCCGCCCGGTTTCGCAAGCTGGTCGAGACGATCCACCGGCTGCTGCCCGACGCGAAGGTGGTCCGCGTCGGCGAGATGAACGTCACGGCTATCGTGCTGGGCCAAGCGGCGGACGGCCACTGGGTCGGGCTGCGGACCGAACTGGTCGAGACTTGAGCCGTCTCTGCCCTGGACCAAACGAGCGACGCCCGTCGGAATCAACTTCCCGACGGGCGTCGCTGCGTTCAGGGCCGATTGGCCGGATTTACTGCGTATCGACGCGGCTCTCCAGCGTGGCTTGGATGGAGGTCGAGACGAGCGAGAGCAGGTCGAGACCCGTCTGTGCCTCGATGGCATCGACCGTCGTCCGGTACGAGCGCCAGTCGGCCGACTTGCTCATCGAGTTGTCGTTGGGCAGGTCGATGGCGATGACGCGGGTCGCGGTGGTGACGCGGGCCAGATCGTTTGTCCCTTGATCGAGCACGATAACGACCTTCCACGTCCGGGCCGGCGGCGTGACGTGACCGGCCGCGATGGTTGTCAGCGAGCCGTAGCCGCCGGAGATCAGGTAGCACTCCTTGCCGGACGCGGTGACGAGGCTGCGGGTGTAGCCCTCGAACGTCCCCCACGGCCCCTGGTTGTTGTTTGGCGCCTGCGGGATCATGTTCGTCATCAGGAACGTCGCCGAGTTGTCCGTCACGGTCTTGGTCCGGTCGGCCGACGGGCACATGTGGCCCCGGTCGTAACCGGTGCCGGAGAAGTCGGTCGATTGGACGTGATACCAGGTGCTCGGCAGCAGGGCGTCTGCGCGGAAATTGTCCTGCCGAGCCGTCGAGCCGAGCCAGGTCGGATCGAGGTGCCAACTGACCCAGTTCGGCGTCCCCCGGTCGCGGTGGTACGACATCGCATACTGCGTCTTGACCATCAGGTAGTTCGTCGGATAGGCCACATCGGCGACGGCATTGGACGGGTTGCCGAGCGTCAGATGCACCGTTGTAGGCGGCGGAGGTGTCGGAGTTGGGGTCGGAGTCGGTGTCGGGGTCGGCGTGGGAGTCGGAGTCGCACCGGTGTAGTCGGGGATCGCCACCTCGTCCAGATTCAGCCGGTTGGTCGTCCCGTCGGTCTTGCGGAACTCGAGCCGAACAGTGCCCGAAAGGTTGACGTTGAACGTCGCCGTCTGGAGCGCGGTCGAGCTGACCGTGACGCGCGAGCCGACGGGCGTCCACGTGCTGCCGCTGTTGGTCGAGGCCCACAGTTCAAACGAAGTCGAGGCGTCGGTGCCGAACTTGGCGTAGCGGACCGTCACGGCGCCAGCGCCGGTCGTCCGGTTGAAGTTCATCGTCAGCTTGCCCGAGTTGCGGAGCCGGGCCGACTGGCTGCCGACCTTGCGGTCGGTCGAGAGGTTGCCGATCAGCGCATCGTTGAACGTCCACGAGCCCGAACCGAGCGTGACCGAGCCGGTCGTGTAGCTCGTCTTGCTGCCGCTCTCGAACCCTTCTGTCAGGGTCGCGGCGAGCGTCGTCGGCGGTGGCGGTGTGGCCCGGCGGGCGTTGACTTCAATCGGGGTCGTGTCGGGACCGACGGGCGCGTCTTGGCAGCCGCTCCAAGCGACGCCGGCGACGAGCGCCAACAGCGGCATGGACCAGCGGCGCAGGCCACTGAGAGGGGCGAACGGGGGCATACGAACTCCTGATAGTGCAGGGCAGAGGATTGCCGTGCAGGTGAGAAGGCGGAACAGGCGTTCCGCGCAGAACAGGAACCGTCAGGGGGCGCCGATGGGGAGGAGCGTGGCGCGGCCGGAGGGAGACGAACGGCGTCGGTCGGGTGGGATATGACCGGGCGTGACGGAGAAGGTAGCATGCTGACAGGCGGATGTCAAACCGGCAGACGAGATTTAACCCGTCTGCCGGAGAAACGGGGTTGAATTCAGCGCTCGCAGCGCGCTGAATCGCCGGGCTTTTTCGGCCGATCCGCGCCTGTTTTCGCCAGCGCGTGAGCCAAACCGGGCCGATTCGTCGCGTTTGGGGATAGGATAGGTCCGGTCGGTTGCGCGGGACGGGTCGCGGGTCGTAGCTTCACGGCTGCCCCCGCTCGCCCTCCGCTATCAGCCCCGCCGACCGATGCCCGCTGCCGACCGTCACGCCTACCGCCGCTGGACCGGCGATCTGATCGTCTCCTGTCAGGCCGAGGGCGACGATCCGTTCAACAGCCCGGAGCTTCTCGCCCGGTTCGCTCGGGCAGCCGAGATGGGCGGCGCGACGGCGATCCGGGCGCGGGAAGCGGCCAACGTCGCCGCGATCAAGGCGGCCGTCGATCTGCCGGTCATCGGGTTGACCAAAGCGAG
>JBBSVG010000276.1:0-4732 GCA_038233775.1 Bacteroidota bacterium
CCGCCCGTCGTCGAGCACCTGCAACAGGATGTTGAACACGTCCGGGTGCGCCTTCTCGATCTCGTCGAGCAACACGACCGAGTACGGCTTGCGGCGGACTTTCTCGGTCAACTGACCGCCCTCCTCGTAGCCGACGTAGCCCGGAGGCGCACCGACCAGTCGGCTGACGGAGAACTTCTCCATGTACTCCGACATATCGACCCGGATCAGCGCCTCGTCCGAGTCGAACAGGTAGCGGGCCAGCACCTTTGCCAGTTCCGTCTTACCGACGCCGGTCGGGCCGAGGAAGATGAACGAGCCGATGGGTCGAGCCGGGTCTTTCAGCCCAGCACGGGTCCGCTGGATCGCTTTGGTCAGCTTGACGATGGCCTCGTCCTGGCCGATGACCATGCCTTGCAGCGCTTCGGTCATCTTCAACAGCTTCGTGCTCTCCGATTGGGCCACGCGGCTGACCGGGATGCCGGTCATCATCGCGACCACTTCGGCGACGTTCTCCTCGGTCACATCGTAGACCGTCTCGCTCGTCGAGCGCTCCCACTCTTCCTTCGCCAGCTCGAGCTTCTCGGCCAGTTGCTTCTCCTGGTCGCGCAGTCGGGCCGCTTCCTCGAAGTTCTGGTTCTTGACGACCTGGTTCTTCAGCACCTTGACCTCCTCGACCCGCCCCTCGAGATCGAGGATCTCCTTCGGGACGTGGATGTTGGCCAGATGCACGCGGCTGCCCGCTTCGTCCATCACGTCGATGGCCTTGTCCGGCAGGTGGCGGTCGGTGATATAGCGGTCGGACAGCTTGACCGCCTGCTGGATCGCCTCGACCGAGTAGCGGACGTTGTGGTGCTCCTCGTACTTGTGCTGGATCTTGCCCAGAATCTCGATGGCTTCCTCCGGCGTGGCCGGATCGACCATGATCTTCTGGAACCGCCGGTCGAGCGCACCGTCCTTCTCGATGTACTGGCGGTACTCGTCCAACGTCGTCGCGCCGATGCATTGCAGGTCGCCGCGAGCGAGGGCCGGCTTGAACATGTTCGACGCGTCGAGCGAACCCGAGGCGCCGCCTGCACCGACGATGGTGTGCAGCTCGTCGATGAACAGGATCACGTCCTTGCTCTTCTCGAGCTCGTTCATCACGGCCTTCATCCGCTCCTCGAACTGGCCGCGATACTTCGTCCCGGCCACGAGCGCGGCCAGATCGAGCGTCACGACCCGCTTGTCGTAGAGCACGCGGCTGATTTTCCGCTGGACGATTCGCAGCGCCAGCCCTTCGGCGATGGCCGTCTTACCGACGCCCGGTTCGCCGATCAGGACCGGGTTGTTCTTCTTCCGCCGCGACAGCACTTGGGCGACACGCTCAATCTCTCGCTCGCGGCCGACGATGGGATCGAGCTTGTCCTCGGTCGCCAGCTTGGTCAGATCGCGCCCGAAATTGTCGAGCACGGGGGTCTTCGATTTATCCATTTTCTTCTCGCTGGCTGATGACGAGGAGCCGCCGGTGCCCCCTTCCCGCGACGAACCGCCGCCCGAGGAGCCGGAAGATGCCTTGCCGCTGATGATGTTGTCCAGTTCGTTGCGAACGCCGTCGTAGTTGACGTTGAACTGGTGCAGAATCTGGGCGGCGATGTTTTCGTCGTCGCGCAACAGCGACAGCAGCAGATGCTCGGTGCCGATCACGTCGCTCTTGTAAAGCTTGGCCTCGAGATAGGTGATTTTCAGCACCTTCTCGGCCTGCCGGGTGAGCGGGATGTTGCCGATGGTCAGCGTGCCGCCGGTTGCCCGAACGGTGTCTTCAATCGTCTTCTTGATCTTGTACAGGTCGGTGCCGAGGTTTTTCAGGATCTTGACTGCGATCCCCTCGCCTTCCCGAATGACGCCCAACAGCAGATGCTCCGTGCCGATGTAGTCGTGGCCGAGGCGCAACGCCTCCTCGCGACTGTACCGAATCACGTCCTGCACGCGATTGGAGAAATTTCCCTCCATCAGAGACCTCTAAGAGTGCTAATCAAGGAACCCGCCGACCCGTTTCCACCAGCGGAGTCGGGCTGTCGGCCTGCGATCCGCCCGACAGAGCGGGAAGACGCCGTCACAGACTGTCAAGAGACGCGAAACCGGCTCGGGGCGCGTGCGGTGACGAACGACATCACCGGGGAAGGGGTGCTTAACGCCGGGGGCTGGAGCGCGTTGAGGCGGGGTCACGTGTCCCGACAGTTGGGCGGTGCGGTCGGCGGCGGCGTTTGGATGCCGACGGCGGCACCGGAAGCGGGCGGGGCGTGGCCGGAAGGGGTTTCAACACAAACCGGGCCAACAGAAAAGCCCCGACCGGAGGGGCCGAGGCTTCAAAAACGGGCTCCGCGGGTAGGACTCGAACCTACAACCACTCGATTAACAGTCGAGCGCTCAACCATTGAGCTACCGCGGAATCGCCTTCCGGCCCGTGGGGGCTGAAAGAGTTGCGAAGATACGGCTCGTCGGATTCGATGTCAAGTCCGAGCCGCAGAAACGCCGATTCCGTGGCCCAATCGGCGGGTTTTCGGGCCGACTCCCGGCGACCGTCTGCCAAGCCGTCAGTCGCCAGCCGACTGAACCTGTCGGTCGGTGGCGACCGAGGCGGCTCGAATCTCGGCCATGTACGCGATCAGCGCCGACTGCAACCGCTCGTCCGACAGAGCCAACATCTTGACAGCTAAGAGTCCGGCGTTGAACGCGGCGCCGATGGCGACCGTGGCGACCGGCACGCCAGCGGGCATCTGGACGATGGAGAGCAGCGAGTCGAGTCCGCTGAGCGCCTTGCTCTGCACCGGCACGCCGACGACCGGCAGCGGCGTCAGCGCGGCGACCATACCGGGCAGGTGCGCCGCCCCGCCGGCACCGGCGACGATGACGCGAATCCCGCGCTCGTGGGCCGACTGGGCGTAGTCCATCATCTCCAGCGGCGTCCGGTGGGCGCTGAGGATGCGGATCTCGTGGGCGACCTCGAAGCGCGACAGCGCCTCGACCGCGCCGCGCATCGTCGGCAGATCCGATTGGCTGCCCATGATCACGCCAACGAGCGGGTTCGGACGAGGCATCGCGTTAACAATCAGCGGTTAGAGGCCCAGCCGGTCGGCGGCGTGCCGGGCGCGGGTGCGGGCGTCGGACGGATCGTCCGAGACGGTGGTGACGTGGCCGAGCTTGCGGCCCGGTCGCCGCTCCGCCTTGCCGTAGAGATGAATGTGGGCGCCCGGTACGCGCAGCGCCGCCGCGAGTCCGCCCGGATCGGCCGCGCCGGTGCCCGAACCGAGCAGGTTTCGCATGACGACGGCCGGGAACAGCAGATCGGTCCGGCCGAGCGGCAGGTCGAGCACAGCCCGGACGTGTTGCTCGAACTGGCTCGTCGTACAGCCTTCGATGCTGTAATGCCCCGAGTTGTGCGGTCGCGGCGCCAATTCGTTGACGAGCACCGTCCCGTCGGTCAGCTCGAACAACTCGACGCCGAACAGGCCGATTCCGTCCACCGCCTCAATCGCCGCAAGCGCCAACTCGCGGACCGCGTGGGCGGCGGCGTCCGACAGATCGGCGGCCGGGGCGAAGACTTCGTGGCAGATGTGGTCGCGTTGAATCGTTTCGACGACCGGATAAACCACCGCTTGGCCCGACGGGCGGCGGGCAACGAGCGTCGCCAGTTCGCGGCTGAACGGGACCCAGCGCTCGACCATCAGCCCGCCGTCGCGGTCGGCCATCTCGGTCCACGCCGCCGGTAACTCGTCGGCCGAGCGGACCGTTCGGTTGCCGCGACCGTCGTAGCCGTTCTTGCGCGACTTTAGCACCAGCGGCCAACCCCACGATTCGGCGGCGCGGGTCACGTCGTCGGGCGAGCTGACTTCGGCGAAGTCGGGCACCGCGAGTCCGGCCGAGCGCAGCGCCGCTTTCTGCCGCGCCTTGTCCTGAATCAGCCCGAGCGTCGCCGCCGACGGAAACACGGTCGCGCCTGATGCCTCCAGCACGGCCAATCGCTCGGCCGGGACGAACTCGTTCTCCAGCGTGACGACATCAACCGAGCGCGACAGTTCCGCTAATCCGTCCGCATCGTCCAGCGCGGCGACGACCGGATTCGGCGCGACTTGAGCCGCCGGACAGGCCGGATCGGGGTCGAGGATGCGGACGCCGATCCCCAGCCGATGCGCCGCGAGGGCGCTCATCCGGGCCAGTTGACCGCCGCCGATGATGCCGATGGTCGTCATGCCCAAGTCCACGTCGAGAGTGCGGGCAGCGTCGGGTAGTCGGTCAGGTCGTAGTGAATCGGCGTGACCGAGATGAAGCCGCCGTTGATCGCGCCCTCGTCGGTGTCGTCGGCCTCGTCCAACCCGCGATGCTCGCCGGTCAGCCAGTAATACGGCTTTTTGCCCGGATCGAGCCGCTGTTCGAACCGGTCGTCCCAGAACGATTTACCCTGTTTGGTCACTTTCACGCCCTTGATCTCGTCGGCCGCGAGCGCCGGAACGTTGACGTTGAGCAGCGTTCCGGCGGGCAGCGGATTCGCGCTCAGGTTGCGGGCGACGGTCTGGGCGAAGTGGGCAGCGACCGAGAAATCGGCGTCGGGCGCAAACGTCGTCAGCGACATCGCGGCCGACGGGATGCCGAGCAGCGTGCCCTCGGTCGCGGCGCTGACGGTGCCCGAATAAATCACGTTCGCGGCGGTGTTCGAGCCGTGGTTGATCCCGCTGATCAGCAGATCGGGTCGGTCGTGCTCGAGCAGCGTGCG
>JBBSVG010000277.1:0-4732 GCA_038233775.1 Bacteroidota bacterium
ACCGCCGACGAGTCGCTGATCTGGATCGTCCCGTTCACCCCGGCCGCCGGGAAGGCACCGCTGACCTTGCTGACGTTCTGGAAGCGAACGCGCATCCCCTCGAACGCTTCGGGGTTGAGGATGAACTGAGCCAGCGTGATCGGCAGCGGCTTTGGCAGCGGGTTGCCGCTGGAGACGATCTTGACACCGTCGGTCGTGGCGACCTCAATTTGGGTCAACCCGTTGAACTGGGTAATCTTGCCCGTCACCTCGACCTCGGTGCCGAGTGGGGCCAGATCGGTCAGCGCGATGGCGGTCGTCGTCGTCGGAATCGTGAACGCGATCCCGCCGCTGCCGTCTTGGATGTAGTGCGAGACGCGGGTCGAAGTGCTCGCCCCGGCCGGTTTGGTGTAGTTCGGCGACGTGACGACGCCGCGCACCGTCACGGTCTGGTCCTTCTTATCGGGCACCGCATCGACGTTGGCATCGATCCGGGCGGCGGCGATGGACAGCACGGTTTGCGACCGGGCCACACCGGCGAAACCCGCGACAGCCACGGCGGCGGTGAACAGCGAACAAGCAACGCGCATCGATACTCCTGAGAAAAAGGGGGTTGACGCCGGGCGTCGAAACGCAGAATTCGGCGCTGGACAACCTGAAACGCCCCACGCGCTCCGACGGTTCCGTCCGCCGCAAAAACCGCTGAGATGACGCGCGTCGGTTACGCTTTGGGGTCAGCGGATGATCCGGCCGATTGCGCCGCTATCTTGGGCGATGGACCGGGAATAGAGCGCCCGCCCCTGCATCTCCCTCCCGTTGCCCGCTTGCCCCGCCGCTTTCTGAATCGGAGCCCCGCCGATGAGTCGATTGGTCAAAAAACACCCGCGCGCCGTCCGTTGGATGCACTGGATCAATTTCCCGCTGCTCTCGATCATGATCTGGAGCGGACTGCTGATCTACTGGTCGTACCCCGCCTACCGGCTCGGCTGGGGCGACACGACCGTGTTCAAGTTCTTCCCGACGAGCTTCTTCCAAGCGCTGAGCGTCCCGCACCGGCTGGCCGAGGGGATGGCGTGGCACTTCGTCTTCATGTGGCTGTTCGCGATCAACGGCGTGCTCTACGTCGGCTACACAATTGTCTCCGGCGAGTGGCGCGATCTCGTCCCAACGCGGGCGTCATTTAAGGACGCGATTCTCGTCACGCTGCACGATTTACATCTGCGAAAGGAAGCGCCGCCGTGTGAGGGGAAGTACAACGCGGCGCAGCGGTTGGCGTATTTCGCGATCATCGTCATGGGCGCCGGGTCGCTGCTGACCGGGCTGGCGATCTGGCGACCGACCCAAGCGTCAACCTTCACGACACTCTTGGGCGGCTACCAAGCGGCCCGAATTGAGCACTTTTTGCTGACGATTGGCTACGTCGCGTTCTTCGTCGTCCACGTCGCGCAGGTGATTCGCGCCGGGTGGAACAACTTCCGCTCGATGGTCACCGGCTACGAACTCGTCCGCACCCGAGAGGAGAAACCCCGATGAGCGATCCGACACCGCCGCGACCTGAAACCGACGCGCCCGACGACGCCGAACAGCGCCTCAGCCGGATGACGCGCCGCGCCTTCCTCACCGGCGGCGGCGCCGCGCTGCTCGGGTTCGGCGCGTGGGAATGGATTCGGACGCGACCCAACGAGGCCGGCGTCCGCTGGCCGCTGCGAAACGGGCTGCGGTTCGACGAAAACCTCAGCCGCGCCGCCTTCCGCGACGGCAAGCTCGCCCCGACCTTCGCGAAAGACCGCGTTCGTCCGCTGAAGGTCAACGGCAACGTCGGGCTGGGCGGCTCGGTCGATCCATCCACATGGATGATGACGGTCGTCGGGCTGGCTGGCGCCTCGGCTCCGCGCACGTTCTCGCTGGCCGACATCCAAGCGCTGCCCCGCGTCGAGATGACGACCGAGCTGAAGTGCATCGAAGGATGGAGCGTGGTCGTGACGTGGGCCGGGGCGCGACTGTCCGATTTCGTCGCCCGCTACGGACCGCAGACCGACACGGCCTACGTTGGGCTAAAAACGCCGGACGCTCGTTATTACGTCGGGCTCGACCACGACAGCGCGATGCACCCGCAAACGCTGCTCTGCTACGAGATGAACGGCGCCCCCCTGACTGGTCCGCACGGCGCCCCGCTCCGACTCGTCACGCCGACCAAGTACGGGATCAAGCACCTCAAGCGGATCGGCACGCTGACCTTCACCAACGACCGCCCGGCCGATTACTGGGCCGAGCGCGGCTACGACTGGTACGCCGGCCACTGATTCCCGCAGCCAAAACGCACAGATCGGAGATTTTTTCGCGGGCTGGACGGTTTCTGCTACCGATTACTACCTTTGTAGCTCTGGTTCTGCGCCGCTCTCTCCTAACGCCCCTCATTATGCTTGTCCGCTTCAGCGTCGAGAACTTCCGCTCGTTCGATCAGGAAGCCACGTTGAGCATGATCGCCACGCCGAGCGACGTGTTGTCGTCGCACGTGATGCCGATGGAAACCAGTGCCAAGCCCGCTGGAGTCGTCCAGGCGGCGGCGCTCTATGGCGCCAACGCTTCCGGCAAGTCGAATCTGGTCGAGGCGATGAATTTTGCCAAGCGGCTGATTCTCGACGGCACCCGCGCCGACCGGCCAATCCCGCGCAGCCCGTTCAAGCTCAACCGAACGAGCCTCCAAGCACCGAGCACCTTCCGCTTTGAATTCGTTCAAGACGGCACTCTCTACGATTACGGCTTCAAGCTCTCAGATACCGAGGTGCTGGAAGAATGGCTGTTCGCCACACCGAAACGCCGAGAGGTGCGTTTCTTTGAGCGGACGACAGAATCGCAGAAAGTGTCGGTCGAGATCGGCGCCGGACTGGCCTCCAAGAACGAAACGAAACAGCGGGACTTTCTCGGCTTCGTCGCTCAGGGCACCCGCCCGAACCAGTTGTTTTTGACTGAAGCAAGAGACAGAAACGTTGAATCGCTTCGGCCAGCTATCGACTGGTTCGCCCATACGCTCCACATTATCCGAGCGGAATGGCGATATAAACCGATGGAACGTCGAGCCCATGAAGACCCAGCGTTCAGCCAATTCGCCGGAGAGTTTCTATCCAAAGCGGGCACAGGCGTGCTGACCCTCGAAACGGAAGCGGCACCGTTTGATCTTGACGCGCTTTTCCCTGGCTTACCTGCGGAGAACCGAAACCAGTTCGTCAACTCACTTGACGACCGAAACACGGATATCTTTGCCGTTTCAGGCGCCCAAGAAGCGGTTGCCCTCAGCCGTGTGGGAAGTGACGCTGTTCAGTACCGTCTTTGGCTGAAGCATGAGGGCGGAAACGGAGAGCACGTTCGCTTCGATCTTTCGGAAGAATCGGAAGGCACACAACGGCTGATGAACCTGCTGCCGGCGCTCGCCGACTTGAGCACCAGCAACGCCGTTTATGTCGTGGATGAACTCGACCGACGATTGCACCCGCTGCTGTCTCGCTATTTCGTCGAATCCTTTTTCAAGCTGCGGCCGCCGGGCTCCAAATCGCAGTTGATCTTCACCACTCACGAATCGAACTTGCTCGATCTGTCGCTGTTGCGCCGCGACGAGATCTGGTTTGTCGAGAAGGACGGCAAAGGCGCCTCGCATCTGTCGTCGTTGGCCGAGTTCAAGGTGCGCCCCGATCTGCATATCCAGAAAGGCTACCTCAACGGCCGCTTCGGCGCCATTCCGTTCCTCGGCGATCTGGATCAACTGTCGTCGGGCGACGAACCGGCGGCGGCCGACCAGACGCAGCCCGCTTGACCGACGATGCCGACCACCCGCCGCCGCCGTCCGCTGGACCGATCAACCCCGACGCTCCGCGACACGCGGCTGATCGTGATTGCGACCGAAGGCGAGAAAACCGAGAAGCAGTATTTCGAGGCGCTCGTCGCCGACCTGCGCCTCAGCCGCGTTCAGATTCGGGTGCTGGCGACGGAGGACGCCCGTTCAGACCCGGCTCAGGTGCTCAAACGGCTGGCAGCATTCGAAGCGGAGTTCGATCTGCATGAAGACGATGAGCGATGGCTGGTGATCGACGTGGACCGGTGGAAACCGGCGAAGCTCAAGCGCGTTTGTACAGAGAGTCGCGCCAAAGGATTTCAGGTCGCGGTCAGCCACCCGTGTTTTGAAGTCTGGCTGCATTTCCACCTCGCCGATCTGCCCGCGTTCGTCGGCGCCCCAACCTGTTCAACGGTGGAAACCTCGCTGCGGCGCTTGCTTGGCGCCTACAACAAGGCCCGACTCGACATGACACGGTTCCGGCCGCACGTCGCCGAAGCCATTCAGCGTGCGAAAGCATTGGACACGGTTCCGGCCGACCGCTGGCCGTCGAGACCGGGTTCCCACGTCTATAGATTGGTGGAGCGCATTCAAGCGCTCGCCGGCCACTAAGCAGCAGCGAGCGATGTTGGTGCGTGCGGACACCAACCGGGGCGACAGATGAGCAGGTGGCGGCGGACAGCAGCGGCAATCGGACTCGTGGCCCTCGGCGGACTCCCCGAGCAGGCGGCGGGGCAAAAGCTGTGGATCGAGGGCGGCGGGATCGCGTACCTGCCGATCACCCGAAAATCGACGGTCAACGACTCGTCGAGCTTCACGCCGGTCGGCCAGGGCGAGTGGTGGGGCGGCTGGCGCGGGGCGATCTTCTGGAGTCCGTTGGAGAGCCCGTGGCAGTTCGGCGCCGTCGCCGAGCGGCTGTCCGGC
>JBBSVG010000278.1:0-4725 GCA_038233775.1 Bacteroidota bacterium
CAGCGCATCGCGAAAGTCACCCAGCCGACCGGCGGTGACATCGTCCCGAAGCGTGTCCAGTTCGGCGGTCAACTGCTCTTGAAAGCGCGCTGTCTGCTGTCGATGGTTCCCGTCGGTCAGATGGAGCAACTCCGGCGGCCCGAACGAGACGAACGCCTCGGGTCGCTCCTGCTGCAAGAACTCGTACCGATAAGCGAACGGCACAACCCACGTCGGCCGATCCAGCTTCTCGACGATCCGGGCGAGTCCGCTGGCGCACTCGAGCGGTCGGGTGTCGTTCGGCAGCATCCGGCCCTGCGGGTAGATCCACAAGGCGCGGCCGTCGCCGGGGCGGAGTAGATCGGCGGCGTACTCGACCGAGCGGAGCGCCGAGCGGCCGTCGGTTAGATCGACCGAGAACGCGCCCAAGCGGGTGAAGAACCGAAAGCGCGCGAGCTGCCGCTCGTCCATCATCAGGTGGTTTTCGACGTCGAGCACGCGGCGGCCGAGCAAGAGGCAGATCAGCCCGTCCCACCAGCACGAGTGGTTGCCGTAGAAGAGGATCGGCTCGGCCGGTCGGCGCGGGACGGCGTCCAGTCCACGCACGTGCAGCCCGGCGAAGCGGCGGCGGAACAGGTGCGTCGTGTACGGCACCCAGAACGCCTCGGCGAGCCGCGATTTCTGCGCGGGCAAGAACGGTCGCCTTGCCTTTGGAATGGCGGGCTGCGGGGCGTTAACTTGTCCGTCGGTTTCCCCCTCGGCCGACGGCTCGTCGGCTGCTTTCTCCGGGTTCAACACACGTTCTGGCGACGACATGGCGATCAGCGATTATTTGGCGAAACTCAAGGGCAAGCGGGTGCTGCTCGATCCCGATCCGGCCGGGCTGCTCTACATCCTCTATCGCGGCGGCGAGGGCGCCGACCAAGTGCTCGACGTGGAGGACGATTGCGTCGTCATCGAGAACAAGGACGATGGCTACAAACTCGTCGTCCCGTTCACCGCCATCGGCTCGATCAAGGTCGAGTATCCCCCCGCCAAAGGCTGATCCACCCGACGACTTCGTGCCCAAAGACCTCGCCGACTTCCGCTTCCTCTTCGCCAACGACGAAGGGTTCATCCGCCTGCCCGTCTGGGGCCACATCGCGCTCTCGAAAGAGCTGCGGCGGCTGATCAACCACCCGCATTTCCTCCGCTTGCGGCAGATTCGGCAACTGTCGTTTGTCGAATCGGTCTTTCCCGGCGCGACGCACGCCCGCTTTGAGCACTCCATCGGCGTGTTTCACCTGATGAAGCTGATCCTGCAGTCGCTCGTGCTCAACCCGCAGAACACGAGTTACGAGACGGATCGCTTCTGCATCACCCCGGAAACCGCCAAACTGCTGCTCACGTCGGCGGTGCTGCACGACATCGGCCACTACCCGCACGCGCACATCGTCGAGCAACTCTGGCTGACCGAGGCTGGCGAGCCGGTGTTCGAGCATCACCAGGAGATGGCCGTACACTACATCCACCAACCGCCGGACGATGGCGGTCCGACGCTGGCCGATTTGCTGCGGGACGATTGGGGACTCGATCCAGACCGCGTCGTCGAACTGATTCGCGGCGACAAGCGGACGCCGTATGCGAAGATCCTCAGCGGCACGCTCGACCCCGACAAGATGGATTACCTGATCCGCGACGCGCACCATTGCACGGTGCCGTACGGCTCGGTCGATATTCACCGGCTGATCGAGTCGTTCGTCCTCGACGGCGAGCGCGAGCGGCTCGGGATCACCGAGAAGGGGATCGCACCGCTCGAATCGCTGCTGTTTGCCAAGTACATGATGATGCGGCACATCTACTGGCACCACACGGTCCGGGCGATGGGCAGCATGTTCAAACGGCTGCTGCAAGACATTATCGACAGCCGCGCCATCGACGTTGAGCGACTGCGGACGATGTTCTACACGCTGACCGACGACCGCCTGCCGCACGCGCTGGCGGAAGCGCTGCCATCTGATTTTAGTTCGCGTCTGTTATTGGAAAATCTGATCAACCGACGACCCCACAAGCGTGGACTAACACTCTATTTCAGGCCAGAAGGCGAACCCGTTGCGCGGGATGAGGAGCGCTTCGTCGTCCGCATCCCGCGCGCGGTCAGCGAACGGCTGGCGCTCGGCGAACAGGTGGCCGACGGCTCGGTTGGCCGTTACTTCGCGCTGAAACGGCTGAACGACGAGCCAATGCTGCGGAAAGCCCGAGAAATCGCCATCTGCAACCTGCTCAACGAACTGGAAGGGTTGACGGGCGACCGGGCGCTGCGCGGGTTCGAGGTGCTGATCGACGTGCCGCCGTTCGGGACGATCTTCGAGTATCGCGATTTTCGCGAGCTGCGCGTGCTGGTCGAAGCGCCGACCGATCCGGGGATGCTCGGCTGGCAGCCGTTTCAGGAGGTCGGCGACTCGCAGTTCAAACCCGATTTCGTCGCGGAGTTCGAGGCGTACACCAAAAAAGTCCGCGTGCTCGCCGTGCCCGAGGTCGTCCCGATGCTCCATCGCCACGCTGACCGGGTGCTGGAGCTGCTGACTGCCTGAGCCGCCATTGTAAGCCGTTCGGCGGATGTCGTATATTGTGCCCGATCACCTGCCTCGTCCGTACCCAAGGGGAGCCTTCATGCCGGCCTTTAAGCCAAAGAATCTGAATCACCTCACGCTGCGGGTGAAAGACATCGCCGCCGCGCAGGCGTTTTATACCGATGTGCTCGGGATGACGGTCAACCGTCGGCTCGGCAGCACGATGACGTTTTTGCAGTGCGGCGACTCGGAGTTCGTCATCGTCAAGAGCGAGAACCCCGGCAAGAGCGACGGCAAAGGCGCTGGGATCGACCACTTCGGTTTCAAGGTCAACTCCACTGCTGAGGTCGATGAGGCCGCCGAGTACCTACGCGATCAGCACGTCACCATCTTGGCCGGTCCGGCCGACCGCTCTGACGGCCGGTTCGTCTTCTTCGTCGATCCGGACGGCAACATGCTCGAGATCTACTGCACCAAGAGCTGATGCCCGCTCGATCTGTTTCGCAGAAGCCCTGTTTCCCGGTCGGAAGCGGGGCTTCACCGTGAAAACGCCCCACTTTTCCCGCAATCCCATGACTGCACCCGTCGAGATGGACGCCGCCGCTGCCGCCGAACATGGCCTTTCGGCCGATGAGTTTGGCCGGATCTGCCAGATCCTCGGGCGCAAGCCGAACCGGGTCGAACTCGGCATTTTCAGCGTCATGTGGAGCGAGCATTGTTCGTACAAGAACTCCATCTCACAGCTGAAAACGCTGCCTCGGAGCGGCGGACGGCTGCTCGTCGGCGCGGGAGAGGAGAACGCCGGGCTGGTCGATATCGGCGACGGACTGGCGGTTTGCTTCAAGATCGAGTCGCACAATCATCCATCGGCGGTGGAGCCGTTTCAAGGCGCCGCAACCGGCGTCGGCGGCATCCTGCGCGACATCTTCACGATGGGAGCGAGGCCGATTGCAGCGCTCAACTCGCTCCGGTTCGGCCCGCTCGACGACCCGAAAGTGCGGCATCTGTTCGAGGGCGTCGTCGCCGGGATCGCCCACTACGGCAACTGCTTCGGCGTCCCGACCGTCGGTGGGGAGGTCTATTTCGACGACTGCTATCGCGGCAATCCGCTGGTGAACGCAATGGCGGTCGGGTTGGTCGAAGTGGGACAAACCGCGTCGGCGACCGCGACGGGTGAGGGCAACCCGGTCCTGATCGTCGGCAGCGCGACGGGCCGCGACGGCATCCACGGTGCCACCTTCGCCAGCGAAGATCTGAGCGCCGACAGCGAGGCCAAACGGCCGAACGTTCAGGTCGGCGATCCATTTGCTGAAAAGCTGTTATTGGAAGCCACGTTAGAAGCCATAGCTTCAGGTACTCTGATCGGGATTCAGGACATGGGTGCGGCTGGGATCACATGCTCGAGCACCGAGATGAGCGCGAAGGGGGAGAGCGGCATCGAGCTGAACCTCGACCTCGTCCCGACCCGAGAGGCGCACATGACGGCCTACGATATTCTGCTGAGTGAGTCGCAGGAGCGGATGCTGCTCGTCGCCGAAGCCGGACGGGAAGCGGAGGTCCAGGCGATTTTCGCCCGTTGGGATCTGCACGCCGTCGTCATCGGACGCGTAACGGGGGATGGGCTGTTCCGGGTCAACCAGGGCGGCGAACCGGTGGCCGAGGTGCCGTCGGTCGATCTGGTGCTCGGCGGCGGCGCGCCGGTGTATCAGCGCGAGCAAAAGCGACCGGCATATCTCGACCAGACTGGATCGTTCGACATCGCGACCGTCCCGCAGCCGAACGATCTCGACGAGGTGTTGCATCGCCTGCTCGCTTCGCCGACCATCGCGAGCAAGCGGTGGGTGTTTGAGCAATACGACACGCAGGTGCGCGGCAACAGCACGCTTTTGCCCGGCCGTGCCGACGCGGCCGTCATGCGGATCAAAGGCACCGCCAAAGGGCTGGCGTTGACGACCGATTGCAACTCACGCTATGTCTATCTCGATCCCCGTCGCGGCGCGGCCATAGCCGTGGCCGAGGCAGCGCGGAACGTCGCCTGTACCGGGGCGCGACCGCTGGCGATCACGAACTGCCTCAACTTCGGCAACCCGTTCAAGCCGGAGGTCTATTACCAGTTCGCCGAAGCGGTCGCCGGGATGGGCGAGGCGTGCCGCGCGTTCGAGACGCCGGTGACGGGCGGCAACGTCAGCTTCTA
>JBBSVG010000279.1:0-4720 GCA_038233775.1 Bacteroidota bacterium
CGCGGTCTGCTGTCGGCGCCCGGTCGCGACTGGTGGCGGCAGATGGGGTGGGTCGTGCTCGCCGCTCTCGCAGCCGGGGCGACGGCGGTCGGGTTGTCGAACGGGCTCGGGCTCGATGGACAGGCGGCGCCGTCGCTGGGTCTGCTGATCAGGCTCGGCGCAACAGCCGGACTGGCCGGACTCGTCGCGGTCGCCCTGCTCGCCGTCGGCCGGATTCCTGAACTGACGGCGGCTCTATCCGGCCTTCGTCGCCGGGTGGCGGGGGGATGATGCGGCTGCTTTTTCTGGACGAGGCGCCGTTCATCGGCGGTGCCGAACAGTTTCTGATCGACCTCATCGTCCGACTGGATCGGTCGTTCGAGCCGACAGTCGTCGTCGAACAGTCGAGCGATGCGTTTCGTCGGCGGCTGACGGAGCGGACCACGGCGGACGTTCGGCCGATCCGGTTGCACCCGTTTCAGCGGCCGAGCGGACTCCGCCAAGCGGCGACCGAGGTCGGCGGTCTGGTCGGCGCGATGGCGCGGCTGACAACGGTGGTTCGCGCGACGAACCCCGAGCTGATCGTCGTCAACTCGCATTTGGGCGTGCTGACGGCGCTGCCGGTGGCGCGGCTGCTCCGCCGTCCGCTGCTGTGGATCGTCCATTACAGCAAGCTCGGGTCGGACGCCGTCGCCGGGGATCGGGTCGTGCGGCAGCTCGTCGGCGCGGTCGATGGCGGTGCGGCGGTCTCGGACGCGCTGCGGGCCGATTTCGTCGCCGCCGTGCCCGCTGCTGCCGAGCGCTGGCGCTTCATCCCGAATGGGATCGATGTCGATGCCTTCGCCGAGGTCGCCGCGCCGGTCGATGACGGGCTGGTCAAATTCGTCTGCGTCGGGCGGCTGACGGCGGCCAAAGGGCAAGCATTGTTGCTCAAAGCGCTGGCGCAGTTGGACGAGACTGAACCGATTCTATCGGCGCGGCTGCGGCTCGAACTGGTCGGCACCGGCGACTCGGAGCCTGAGTTGCGGGCATTAGCCGAGCGATTCAAGCTGACCGACCGCGTTCGCTTCGCCGGGTATCAGTCCGATATTCGTCCGGCGCTGGGCCGCTCCGACGCGCTGGTGCTGCCGTCGCTCGTCGAGACGTACCCGCTGGCGCTGCTCGAGGCGATGGCGGCGGGCCGACCGGTCGTCGCGACCGAAACGTCGGCTGTGCCGCAGATCGCCGGCAACCGACCGTGGGCGCGGCTCGTCCCGACCGGCGATGTCCCGGCGTTGGCCGCCGCGCTGAGCCAAATTGCTCGAACAGATCCGACCGAGCGCCGCCGCTTGGGCGCGCTGGCCCGACGCGAGGCCGAAGAACACCACCGGATTGAGCGGATGATCGCCGACTACGAGCGCCTGTTCCTGACCTATCGCAAGCCGAATCATGTTTGAGCCGACCCGTCCCCTCCGCGTCGCCATCGACGACGGACAGGTGCCGCCCGGCGGCATCCGGCGGCTGGCCGGGCACCTGGAGCGCGGGCTGCGCGAGCGCGGTCACGACGTGCGCCGGGTCCGGTTCGGCTGGTCGCTCCAGGCCGATTGGGCCAAGCCGATCAAGCGAGTCAGTTATCTGCTCGATCTGGCGGCCCGAGTCGGTCGACTGCGTGGCGAGGTCGATCTGATCCATTTCGCCAATTACTACGCACCGAAACCGGTCGCCGGGCTGCCGTTCGTCGTGACGATCTGCGACCTGATCCCGCTGATCCGGCCGGATTTCTACCCGTCGGCTTACGTCCGCTATTTCGAGCGGACCGTTCGCCACGCCGTCGAGCGCGCCGATCTGCTGCTGACGATCTCGACGCAGACCTCCGACGATCTGACCGAGCGCTTTCCGCAGGCGGCCGGTCGGGTTCGCTGCGTCTATGCCTGCATCGACGACCATCTGCCGCAGCGGGCGCGGACCGAGGCGTTTTCCCGGCCAGTCGCGGCGCCGTACCTGCTGTTCATCGGCAAGTGGGACGAGCGCAAGCAGATCCCGTGGCTGGTCGATCAGTTTCTGCTGGCAGTCGAGCGCGACGCGCTGCCGCCGGAACTGGCCGGGCTGGACCTCGTGCTGGCTGGCAGTCCGGGTCTCGGGTTCGAGCGGGTCGCCGAGCGGTTGCGCCTGAGCCGGGCCGCCGACCGGGTTCGGCTGATGCCGCACGTTTCCGATCAGATGCTGGCGGCGCTGTTGCAGCACGCCCACGCCCTTGTTTTGCCGTCGGCCTACGAAGGGTTCGGCCTGACGCTGCTCGAGGCGATGGGCGCCGGGACACCGATCTTGTCGAGCGATCTGCCGACGACACGGGAGATCTGCGCCGACGCCGCGCGACTCGTCCCGGTCGGCGATGCCGAGGCGCTCTGGGCCGCCGCCGCCGAGCTTTCCCGAGCCGACGTGCGCGGAAAAATGATCGCCGCCGGACTCGCCCGCGCCCCGTTCTTCAGCATCGACGCCCACGCCGCCCGACACGAGGCCGCCTATGCGACGCTGCGCTGACGGTCGGCACGGCGGGTGCGCGGAGTCGCCGCCGAACCGTGGCGTGAGGCCAAATCGATGGTGAGACGGTGGGAACCGGCGCTGCTTGTCTTGGCCGACGCGGCGGCGCTGACGCTGGCGTGGGGCCTGTATTATCTTGTGCGCGTGCCGAGCGGGCTGATCGCCAGCCACATGGCGCCCCGTGCGTTCGTCGTCCCGATGCTCGTCGTGACGACGGTTTGGCTCGTCTGGTTCTGGCTGTTCGGGCTTTACCGACCGTGGTACACCCGCAGTCGGCTGGACGAACTGCTGCTCGTCGCCCGCGCCGTGACCATCGGCATCGCCGGACTTGGCTTGGTCATCCTGATCGACGACCAGACCGAACGGGCGCAGGCCGATCTGCGCGTCGTGATCGTGCTCTATTGGGCGATTCTGCTTGGCTGCCTCTGGCTCGCTCGGCTGCTAAGTCACGGGTTCCAGCGGCGGCTGTTATTGCACGGCGTCGGCCGGGAAAAAGCGCTCATCGTCGGGACCGGCGAGCGGGCGTGGGAGCTGTGGCATTCGCTCTCACTCGACCCGGCGCTCGGGCTCGATGTCGCCGGGTTCGTCCGCACCGGCGCGGTGGCCGAGGCGGATTCGTCGTGGCGCACGGCCGGTCGGGGGAGCAGCGACGAGCCGGAACCGCTCGGCGGATTGGCTGACCTGCCGACGCTGATCGACAGTCGCGGCATCTCGCAAGTCCTGATCGCTTGTTCGACCGCCGAACCGGAGCCGCTGCGGGCGGTGCTCGCCGCCGGCCGAACGCGGCCGAAGCTGACCTTGCAGATCGTCCCCGACCTGTACGATCTCGTTACGGGACAGGTCCGGTTGGCGCAGCTGCATGGGTTTCCGCTGATTCAGGTCAGTCCGCTGCTGTGGGTGCCGTGGCAGAAAGCGATCAAGCGCGGGCTCGATTTGGCCGTCTCGACTGGTGGACTGGTGCTCGGCGCGCCGGTCTGGGCCGCGCTCGCCGTCGCGATCAGGTTGGGCTCGCCGGGACCGATCCTCTACCGGCAGACCCGCGTCGGTCGCGGCGGCCTTCCGTTCACACTGCTGAAGTTCCGCTCGATGGTCGCCGACGCCGAGCAGCTCAGCGGGCCGGTCTGGGCCACGGAAGCCGATCCGCGACTGACCCGATTGGGCAGCTGGATGCGACGGTATCGGTTCGACGAGGTGCCGCAACTGCTCAACATCCTGCGCGGCGACATGAGTTTGGTCGGTCCGAGGCCCGAGCGGCCGTATTTTGTGGAGAAACTGACAGCCGAGATCCCGCTCTACGTCCGCCGACTCCGCGTTCGACCCGGCCTGACCGGCTGGGCGCAGGTTCGCGCCAGCTACGACACGTCGCTCGACGACGTGCGGCAGAAGATCCTGTACGACTTTTTCTATATCGAGAATCTCAGCCTGCGACTCGACCTGTTGATCCTGATTCGGACCCTCGGAACGGTGCTTGCCGGTCGCGGCCGCTGATCTGCCGCTCCCTCTGATCCCTGCGCCCGTCGGTTTCCCCGGCGGTTCCATTCCGATTTCCTGTCCATGCCTTCATCTTCCGTTGCCATCATCGGCGCCGGCCCCGCTGGGCTGACGGCCGGGTATCTGCTCGCCAAGCGCGGCGTCCCGGTCGAGGTGTTCGAAGCCGACCCGACCTACGTCGGCGGCATCTCGCGCACCGCTCGTTACAAAGGCTATCATTTCGACATCGGCGGACACCGGTTCTTCTCCAAGAGCGAGGCTGTCGAGTCGCTTTGGACCGAACTGCTGCCCGACGATATGCTCCAGCGGCCGCGCTCATCGCGGATTTTCTACGGTGGGAAGTTTTATTCCTACCCGCTGAAACCGGTCGAGGCGCTGCTGAACCTCGGCATCTTTACCTCGGCGGCGTGCGTGCTCTCCTACGGCAAGGCGCGGCTGCGGCCGGTGAAAGACCCGACGAATCTGGAAGATTGGGTCTCGAACCAGTTCGGCTCGAAGCTGTTCAATATCTTTTTTCGGACCTACACCGAAAAGGTGTGGGGGATGAAGTGCCGCGAGATCAGCGCCGACTGGGCCGCGCAGCGGATCAAAGGGCTGTCGCTCGTCTCGGCCGTGAAGAACGCGATTCTGCCGAAGCCGAAGGCCAAAGGCGCCGTCATTAAGACGCTGATCGAGACGTTCCGCTACCCGCGCAAGGGGCCGGGGATGATGTGGGAAGCGGCGACGGCGA